>CANPWO010000004.1 GCA_947584535.1 uncultured Clostridia bacterium | reverse complement strand
TTTAATTATACCACGTGTTATGATATAATACAAGTGTAAAGAATAAAAGATGAATTGTTTTACTAAATAATTCAAATATAAGTGAGGTGTTTAAAATGATTATAGGTATTACAGGAAAATCTGGTAGTGGCAAAAGTACTATTTGCAGGTTATTTAAAGAAATTGATTCCGCTTTCTATATTGTAGATATAGATAGAATCGGACATGATAGCCATAAAGATGATAGTGTTAAAGAAAAGTTATATAGTTATTTCGGTAATGAAGTCTTTAATAAAGATTGCACTGTAAATCGAAAAATACTTTCAGATATCGTTTTTATTGATAAGACTAAAATGACTTGTCTATATGATGCGACTTTGCAATATATGCAAATCAGAATAGATAATATTTTAACGACACATTCTATGGTTATTTTAGATTACGCACTTTTAACTAAATTAAAGTACTTTAGTATGTGTGACGTTAAAATTTTAGTTGAAGCTCCTTTTAATATGCGTTCTTCAAGAGTTACTAAAAGAGATAATATCTCACAAGCAAAATTTGATGAAATAAATTCTAATAGCCTTGAATACTCAAAAGAGGATTTTGACTACGTTATAATAAACAATAGTAATAAAGTGTATTTAAGAAAGGTTATAGGTGATATCTATGAAAAAAGTATTATTCCCAGGAAGTTTTGATCCAATTACCTTTGGACATATGGATGTTATAAGTCAAGCTTTAAAAGTCTTTGATAAAGTTATTGTTTGTGTAATGGTTAATTCAAACAAGAAAGACTTTACTTTTTCTCTTGAAGAAAGAGTTAGCCTTATTAAAGAACTATATAAAGACGAGCCTAAAGTAGAAGTTATTTTTACTGATAAAAAAATTACTGCTACAAATATGGCAATAAAAAATGGTACTAGTTCAATTATAAAAGGTCTTAGAAATGTTACTGACTTTGCATATGAATTTGAACAAGCTAAGTTGAATTTTGAAATAAGCGACTCTAAAGTTAATACTATAGCTTTCTTTGCAAGTCCTAGCAAAACCGTTATTTCTTCTAGTGCTGTTAAAGAATTGTATAGTCTTAATATAGATATTTCTGCTTATGCTCCACAACTAGTTATAAATGCTTTAAGTAAAAAAATAAGGAGGGAAACTGATGAAGATTGATTTGCATATACATACAACTGCTTCTGATGGTGAGTTAACACCTATGGAAATAGTTAAAAAGTGTAATGAAGAAAAACTTGATATTATTTCTATCACTGATCACGATATTTGTTCTGGTGTAAAAGAAGCTATTTGTAATAATCGGTATGAAAGTTTAAAAATTATTCCTGGAATTGAACTTAGTGCAAAATATAAAAACGGACAACTCCATATTTTAGGATATAATTTTGATCTTGATAATAAACCTTTAAATGATATATGCAGTTTAATTATGCAAGATAATACTAATCGTATACATTCTTTAATTGATAACTTATATGATTACTACGGTTTTAAATTTAGTGATAAAGATTTAGAGGCACTATTTAATAGAACAGGAAATATAAAAAGACCTGATGTGGCAAGGCTATGCGTTAAGTATGGATATACCAATACTGTTAAAGAAACTTTTTGTAATTTTTTTGATCCTATAAAAAGCAAAATAGTAAAGAAAAAAGTTAGTTTAAGTCCTAAAGAATGTATAGAATATATCTTGAATGCAAATGGTACTGCATGTATAGCTCATCCTATAACACTTAAAAAAGATGATGATGAACTTAAGAAGTACTTAATGGAACTTCAAAATTATGGTGCTTCGGCTATTGAAGTATATCATAGCAAACATCAAAAAGAATATGCAAATAGATTATTAAGAATTGCCAATGAATTAAATCTTCTTGTAAGTGCTGGTAGTGATTTTCATGGTGAAATTGTAAAACCTAATGTGTTTCTAGGTAAGTACAATAATGATAATATAAACATAGACGATATAACAATTTTATCTAAAATAATGAGGTGATTTACTATGGAAAAGAGAGTTTATTTATTTGTTAATAGAAATAAAGAGCGAGCTAATGAACTTGCCCAAAAAATCAAACGGGCACTTAAAGAGTCTGGCTATATTATAACAAATAATATTAATTCAGCTGATTATGTGATTGGCTTTGGCGGAGATGGCACATTAATTCGGTACTTAAAAAAAGTTAAATACTGGCCTCAAAGTAAATATATTGGTGTTAATTGTGGTACTTTAGGTTTCTTACAAGACTTTGATGTTATGGATGCTAAAGAATTTGTAAATAATATAGACGACAAATATGTCTATCAAAATTTAAGTCTTATAGATATTGCAATTACACACAATGATACTGATTATATTTATAGTGCTTTAAATGAGTTCTATATAAAGAATTCAAATGATAAGGCTCTTAGAACAAGTATTAAAATTACTAATAGCTTTTTTGAAGATTATGTAGGTACTGGACTTTTATTTGTTACACCTACTGGCTCAACCGCACGAAATCTATCTGCTGGTGGTAGCGTAATGTTTCCTTTAATGGAGGCAATTCAAATTACTCCAAGTGAACCTAATCTAGCATTTCATAATTTTTTAAATAGTGTCATTGTTCCTAAAGAAAGTATTATTTTTCTATTTCCTAACTCAAACGATAAAATAAAGATTATTGGAGATGGCGAAACAATATATAGTGGTTACTATGACAAGATTACAATAAGACTTTCAGATAGGAAACTTACAAAGCTCGTTGATTTAAACTATGATTTTATAGACAAACTTCATGAAAAATTACTTTAATGCAAAAACTAGCTGGTATTAATTTACCAGCTAGTTTTATATATTTTTTTAAATTATTTTTTTTACTCTGTCACAGCTCTGTCATTACTCTGTCATTGCTCTGTCAACTTGTACTTTCTATTTGGCGATTTTTCTATAGCATCAGTAGTTTCAATTAATTTTCCTTTTATTAATTTTCTTAATATTCTTCTAACTGTACTATCTGATAAATTAGTTTGCCTAATAATTTCTTTCGCACCAACAATTACTTTCTTTTTTATACACTCTAATACTTTTCTTTCATTTTCAGATAATAATAATTCAATTTTTCCTTCCATTTCTTTTGAGATATTCATCTCATCTATTGTATTATTTATCATCTTAAGCATAAATTCTATAAATTCAGTTGACTCTCCACTATTATTACAATTTTGGATAGATTGATAGTATTCTTCTTGATTTTCCTTTATCATACTTTCAATAGGTAAATATTTAAATGCTTTTTCCCAATGTGATAGAATTACTGTTTGCCATAATCTCGCCAGTCTTCCATTTCCATCTGAGAATGGATGTATAAATACAAATTCATAATGAAATATAGCAGAAAGTATTAGTGGATTTATTTTTTCTTTTTCTTCCTCCATCCAGTTAAATAAGTTTATCATTAAATTAGGCACTAATTTATGACTTGGAGCCATAAAAATTGGTACATCACCATCATAAACTGCTTCTTGATGATTTCTAAATTTTCCAGCATCTTTCTCAATCAAAAAGGTAAGTATTCCATGCATTTTCTTTAAATCTTCTATAGAATAGGGATTTACTTTATCAACTAATTCATAAGCTTTATATGCATTTTTTACTTCTTGAATATCTCTTTGTTCTCCGTATTACTGGTTTCCCATCTATTACATCTTCTACTTGAAATAATGATAGCTGATTATTTTCTATCGCTAAAGATGAATAAATTGATTTTATTCTTGTCTTTCTTCTTAATATTGGAAATTTATTTAAATTTTCTAAATAGTTTGTTTCCCCTATTTTTTTCATTATATCTGATACATAATTTAACATTTTATCTGTTATTTTATAAGGTGGATAATCTATATTCATTTCAACCTCCAATAATTTTTATCTTATCATATTTATATTATAGCATATTTTTATATAAAATAAAAATTATTACAATTTATCTAATATTAATTTAATGCACCTGACATTATTCTAAATTTAGTGTTACTGTCCCATACCTCTTTTAATTTATAGAAATTATCATTTGGATTAAGCATAAGTTTTGCTAACTCATCTAATTCTTTATATTCATCTTCCGTTAATTCAAAGTTTTTTTGTTGTATATATTTAGGTAAATGAAGGAATATAATTTCATCATTCATTAATGAATGAAAGTCATAAAACAGTCCTCTAAGTGCTGCTTTCATTCCTAAAGTTGGTGGATTTGAAGCATATAAAATACTATTTTCATTATATTTATTCTCTCTTAAGCCTAAGTAAGCATTTGCACCAAATAAAAATTTATCATAAGGGATATCATTTATATCAAAATCATGTTCTCCATCAAAACAATGTTCATCAGCATCAGTTAATTGCCACCTTTTCCCTTTTTCGTTATAATACTCAGTTATCCAATGATCATAATATATTCCGTTACAATTTATATATTCTGCAAAGCCACTTCTTACCCTTGCAGAAATTCCTTTAGCTTTTAATACACTAGCAAGTAAAATTGATTGTCCTCTACATGTTACATGAACTTTATCTTGTGGTTCCCTATTTTTAGTATAATTAGGATTTTTTCTTAATAATTCAGCTAAAATACTTTGAGCTGTAGGAAATATATCATCTTCAAATCTTAACCTTGTAACAGGTACTTTTCTTAAATCTCCATATACTTTATCTATTTTATTTCTATTTTCTTCATTATTAAAAATAGAAGGATGAATTATTTGCTTTCTTTGCAATATACATAGTTCATTAATATCATTTGTCAATTTTTTTGCAAATTCTTTATAATATCCTAAATCAGTATATGCACTTGTTTGCCTGTAAAATTCTAATATTTCTTGTTTCTCCATATCAATACCACTCCAACATTTCATTTAGTTCCTTTCTAGGTCTTTGTTTTGGAAATTCATTTGGATAGCCTATAGAAATAGCAGAAATCAATTCTAAATCTTTATGTCCTACTAATTCTGCTATTTCATTTTTAGTATAAATAATATCTCTTATCCAAAGAGACCCTAGCCCTAAGTCTGTTGCCCTTAAACATATATGTTCTATTGCACCACCAACTGATAACGAATCTACTGCAAGCCAATTTTCGTCATGTTCTTTTAATACAAGTATTAAAGTAGGTGATTCTTTAATAATATTGGCAGTATCAATAACACTACTTTCTGCATTATATATTTTTTTCTCTAAATTGTAATTTATTTTTTCTTCTTTATCTATCATTATATCTGCAATTTTATCTTTTATATCTTTATTTACTACTACAAATTGCCAGTTCTGTCTATTTTTAGCTGATGGTGCTAACCTAGCACAATCAATTAAATCTTCTATAATTTCTTTTGATACTTCTTTATCTTTATATGATCTAATACTTCTTCTATTTTTTATTGCATTTTTTAATTCCATTTTTAACTCCTTTTAAATATATTTTTATTATAATTAGGATTCAAAGACTTATAATATGGTCTTGGTGCATTGCCTATTTTATATAGTTCTCCTGATTTTGCATTGTGAATTTCTTTATGTGCAGGCTCAATATTAGCATCTATATTATCTGCAAAATTAATAATAATTACTTCAAGCATTTTAGGTAATACCAATGCTCCCCATTCACTATATTCGTTCATATGACTACCAATCATATGAATTACTTGATTTTTAAATTGTTCATCAATTTGATATTTTGCTAGATAATTTTCTACTATATGTGCACCTTCATAAGAATGTCCTAGTAAAGCAAAACTATTACTAGAATTAGGGTTATAATTTTCATCTTCTATAAAATCATTAAAGTCATTTGTTTTACCTATGTCATGAGTTAATGCTCCAAATATAACTAAGTCCATATCTACTTCTAAACTAGGATATAAATTGCATATTGCTATAGCATTTCTTGTAACACTATATATATGATATAGTAACCCACCTTTATAATAATGATGAGAGCCAGGTGTAGCAGGCTTAATCATTAACTTTTCTTTATAATCTTCATATATTGTTTGCACTACTTCCTTTAATATAGGATTTTTAATTTCATTACTATATTCAATACACTTGTTATACACTTCTATTAATTCTTTATCCATTTAAATAAACACAAACTTTCATATATTATAATTTCATTTTATCATATTTTGTTAATAAATTAAATATATTTTACAATAATTTTAACTTAATTAAAGAATATATAATGTTAATACCACAAAAATTAAAAAAACGTAAATAAAAAGATGTCATTATAGAACTATAAAGTACTATAAAAACATCTATATTGGTACAGGTAGTGGGACTTGAACCCACACGCCACAAGGGCAATGGTTTTTGAGACCATCCTGTCTGCCAGTTCCAGCATACCTGCAAAAAGTATTAAATTTAATACTTTTCCATTATACCCTATCTATACTTTAAAATCAAGTTTTTTAGTAAATTTTTTATTTACGCGTGTTTAATGTCAACTTTATTTTGATAACTATCTGGGTTATAATTTTTACTATAATCTTCGTCTAAAATATCTTTCTTAGAAAATATCTTAAATGTATTTTTCATATAATTTCTTCTTTGCTTTTCCTTATTCTCTAATATTTCTTTATCTATTAAATATCTATTGATTATATTTTGCATTTGACTAAACACAAAATCTTCTTTAGCTTTTTTTATATATATAGGATCAAGCTCAATTGCGTATTCAAGAGATGCCATTGATTTTTCATATTCTCTTTTAATTGCATATGCAGTTGCAATTTTGTAATATGCTTTTGGCCCATATATACCTGAAGTTAGTATTTTTCTATACTCATTAATTGCCTCATCATATTCTTCTAACATTAGGTGTACATTACCTAAATTATAGAATGCAGAGTATAAATCTTTTTTTATCTCTCCTGCCTTTTTAAATGCAGCCTTTGCTTCATCTAATTTTTCTAATTCAAGCTCTATAATTGCAATATTATAATATAACTCATAAGAATTTGGGAATTTTTCTAATGCTTTTTTATATACACTTACCGCCTCTTTAAATTTTCCTTGTCTTGTGAAACATATTCCAAGTGCCTCTCTTGCCTCGTAAAAATTTTGGTTTATTTTTATTGCTTTGTTAAACATAACAATAGCAGTATCTCTTTTATTAGTTTCATCTAAAATTCGTCCTAATTCATAATATGATTTGTAATCTTCTTTATCTAAATCTGTAGCAAGTGCAAAAGAATCTCTTGCGTTTATATAATCATTTAAGTTTTTATAACATATTCCAAGTATATATAAATACTCTGCCTTTCTTCCCTCATACGAAATAAGTTTATTAATATAATTTATTGTTTGTTCATATTCTTTCAAATTAAATAAATATTTCATCCTATAATATAATATTTTTCTTGCTATTATAATATTATTATACTGTAAAGCTATGGCTACTAATGGTATAATATATCCAAATAAAATCAAACTAATTTGAAATATTAAAGGTATATACTTATTATTTATTGTAAAAAATATATATGTACAAGCAAGTAGTATTATTATTGGTATAATTATTATATTTTCAGGTGCACATTTTTTTATACATTTATAACTTAATAATATAACTAAGATTATTTCTGTAAATATTATTATAAATTGTTCTACTATCATTGCTACTCCTCCATTTCGACACCATTATATATTATAGTTATAAATCTTTCAATTAAATGTATATCGTTTGACAGTATTAGACAAAATTAGTAGAAATAATTGACTATTTGCTAAAAATTTTATATAATATGAGAGTTAATAGAGGGCGGTTTTTAAAATGGGAAAAGAATTTAAAACTTTAAAAAATATAAATAAAATACATATGATAGGTATTGGTGGAGTTAGTATGAGTGCTATTGCCATTATTTTAAAAAAGGCTGGATATATAGTTACTGGCTCTGATAAAAATAGTGGCGATATGATAAATATATTAAAAGAAAACGATATCCCTGTATATATTGGTTCACACGCAGAACTTGTTAAAGATGCGGATATTGTTGTTTACACTTCTGCAATTAATCAACATGATCCTGAATATGTACGTGCTAAAGCTTTAAATATTCCTACATTTGAAAGAGCAAAATTCTTAGGACTTCTTTTAAAATGTTATGATACTCCTATATGTATTTGTGGTACACATGGAAAAACTACGACTACATCAATGGTAGCATCAATATTTATAGATGCAGGACTTGACCCAAACATTCAAATTGGTGGTAAGCTAAAAAAATTAGGAAACTTAAACTATAGAATAAGTGATTCTGAGTATTTTATAATTGAATCTTGTGAATATGTAGATAGTTTTCTAAACTTTCCACATCATACTGCTACAATACTTAATATTGATGAAGATCATTTAGATTACTTCTCAGGCATTGACGAAATAAAAGCTTCATTTAAAAAATTTATGCTTATGCTACCTAAAAACGGCTATCTAATTATAAATCAAGATGATATTAACTCAATGGAAGTTTTAGATGAAATTAAAGATGAAATTAAAAGAAATAATATAAAAGTATTTACTTTCTCACTTAGTGAGCCTAGTGCAACAATTTATGCTAAAAATATCTCATGTAATATTAAAGGTTTCTATTCATTTGATGTTGTTGATCCAGATACTTTAGAAAAACATAGCTTTTATCTTACAGTACCTGGTATACACAATGTGTATGATGCTTTAGCTGCTATTACTACTTCTTATGCACATGGTATAAAAATATCTCAAATGAGAAAGAGTCTTAATGATTTCTGTGGTGCAAATAGAAGATTTGAACTAAAAAAAGATTTAGGAGATAATATTTTAGTTTATGATGATTATGCTCATCACCCAACAGAAGTAAAAGCAACTCTTGCTGCTGCAAAACAAAAAGAGCATAACAAAATAATAGCAGTATTTCAACCTCATACATATAGTAGAACAAAAGAACTTTTAAACGATTTTTCTACATCTTTCTCTGATGCTGATATTGTAGTTATAACTGATATATATGCTGCAAGAGAAGTAGATGATGGAAGTATATCTGCAAAAGACTTAGTAGATTTGCTTAGAAAAAATAAAGTTAATGCAACTCATATATCAAAGTTTGAAGATATTGCAAAATTTATTAAAGAAAAAATGGAACCTAACGACTTAATACTTACTGTTGGAGCTGGTGACATTACACATTTAAGTGATATATTATAGCAAAAGGGGGCGTCCTAAAAATAAGGACACCCTCTTTAATTTAATCAAACGCATGATCTTCAGGATTATTATTAACGTTAGTTAACATCTCAACACTTATATGTACTCTATAACATCCTTTATATGTTCCATTATCTAATTTTTCACTGTAATAATATGCATAAAATACAGGCGATGAAATTTTATCTGTTAATGGATAATTGATATTGTTAAAAATTTCTACAAACTTATATAACATCTTACTTAATTTTCCATTGCTACAATCATTAGTTGAATAATATTCAAATTTATACTCTTTTCCACTTGGCATATATAAAACCATTACTATCTTATCTTCATTTGCATATAAATCAACAGCAAAATTAGATAAACGCTCAAATCTCCAAAATATAGATTCTAATGTACTCATAACAAAATAATAAATGCTTTTTGCTTCCCGAGTTATTAAATCATGTGTACTAAGATATTCTTCATATCTTTTTGCCATAGATTTTACCATTAAATTTTCCATAATCTTCTCCTCCTAACAATTGTTTTATTTTTTTTACTTAACTTATTATAGTAAGTAGCACTATAAATTACGGAAATAGTATATCATACATTGCTTATAAAATCAATAAATACAAATATATTTTTATTTAGCTTTAAAATCGTTATATATTAAGTCTATAAACTCGAAATAATTATCTATATAATATTCGAATTCTCTAGTATTAAATATATTGTATGAAATTATAACATCATTTTTTGTTAGATTATATTTGTTACATATATACTTTACTAGATATTTTATACTCTTTATTTGTTTTGCTACTAACTTTTCTTTTTTTTCCTTTATATATATTCCTATAGAAATACATTCTAAATCTAAATCAATGCAAGATGTTGGATAAGCTACTTCTTTATCTGGTATAATATTTAATATCTTTCCTTTATAGTCAATTAAATAGTGGAAAGACAAATACATTTCATCTTGATATTTAAGACTTTCTATATACTTAATTATTTCTTTATTATAAAAGGGACAAAGAAGTATTTTAGTTGTTTTTTTTCTAGCCTCTTTACTCCTTGTCATCTCACTTTCATTTATTATTTTTTTTATTACTCTCATAATAATTCACCATATAATACATTATGAAAAAACGACTTTATTTGTTAACATTATTTAATTATTGACTTATGCAAATTCTTTGATATAATATTATATGTATATTAAAGGATGTGTTTTTAGTGAAAATAGGAATAGTAGGACTACCTAATGTTGGTAAGTCAACTCTTTTTAATGCAATAACAAAAGCAGGTGCTGAAAGTGCAAATTATCCATTTTGTACTATTGAGCCAAATGTTGGTATGGTAACTGTACCAGATAATAGAATTGATGTACTTACAAAAATGTATGATAGTGATAAAACGACCTATGCAACTATTGAATTTGTTGATATTGCTGGGCTTGTAAAAGGTGCTTCAAAAGGTGAAGGACTTGGAAATAAATTCTTATCACATATTCGTGAAACTGATGCAATAGCTCATATTGTTAGATGTTTTGAAGATGAAAAAATAGTGCATGTTGAAGGAAGAATTGATCCAATAGATGATATAGAAACAATATCACTTGAGCTTATTTTTTCCGATATAGAAACAATAAACAAAAGAATGGAAAGAGTAACTAAATTACTAAAATCAGGTGATAAAAAAGCAAAAGAAGAAAAAGAATTATTAGATAGACTTCTTATACACCTTGAAGCAGGAAAACCTGTTAGAACATTTGAAATGAATGAGGACGAAAACGCATTAATTAAAGATATTTATCTTTTAACAAGCAAGCCTACAATATATGTTGCAAATGTTTCTGAAGAACAAATTGATAATATGGAAAATGACCCATATGTATTAAAAGTAAAAGATTATGCTAGTAAAGAAAATGCTAAAGTAATAGTGCTTTGTGCAAAGCTTGAAGAAGATTTAAGTGAGTTAGATGATGAAGATAGAATAGCATTAATGCAAGACTATGGTATTAAAGAGTCAGGACTTGATAAATTAATTAAAGCAAGTTATAGTTTACTTGGACTTATATCTTTTCTTACTGCAGGTAAACAAGAAGTTAGAGCTTGGACTATAAAAGAAGGTACAAAAGCTCCTCAAGCTGCTGGCAAAATACACTCTGACTTTGAAAGAGGTTTTATAAAAGCAGAAGTAGTTTCTTATGATGACTTAATAAAGTATGGTTCTATGAATGCTACAAAAGAGAAGGGATTAGTAAGACTTGAGGGAAAAGATTATATTGTTAAAGATGGAGATATTATTTTATTTAGATTTAATGTGTAAATCGTATTAAATAGTTATTTACTGAATAATATATACTGATGGAATAATAAAAATTTTTCTTGTAAAAGTATTGACATTTTTTATCAAATATTTTATAATATAAATGTTCCACAGTAGTGGGCCTTTAGCTCAGTTGGTTAGAGCACCCGGCTCATAACCGGATGGTCCGGGGTTCGAGTCCCTGAAGGCCCACCATTTTTATATGGGTAGATGTCCGAGTGGCTAAAGGAGGCAGACTGTAAATCTGTTGGCTTACGCCTACGATGGTTCGAATCCATCTCTGCCCACCAAATATATAATAAACTCGAACTTTCAAATTATTTGATTAGTTCGAGTTTTTAAATTTAATAGATAGATGTCAATTTAGAAAACACACTTGTAATTTGACTTTGTCAAATTAAATTAAAGTAAAGGAGTGACTAGATATTAAAATATTAATTGTTACTGACATAGATAATCCTGGATTAAAAGAAGATTGCTTTATAGCAAAATCTTTTATTAAAGATGGACATCATGTTACTATTTCAAGACAAGACTATTGTGAAGAATTGGATGATTTCTTTGATGTCATTTTGTTAAGAAATATTTGGCATCTAGATAGTGAAAATTTTTTGCAAGATAAAAATAATATATTAAATTTAAAAAATAGACTAAAAAGTAAAAAAATTCCAACAATTAACCTGAATAGTAAATTTGATGATAATGGAAAAATTTACTTAGAAGATTTATTCAATAAAGGATATCAAGTTATTCCGACATCAAGAAAAATATCAGATTTTAATACATATGCTGATGATTATGAATTTTTGTTAAAACCAATTAAAGGATATGATGGATTTGGAATACTTGACAAAAAGAAAAATGAAATTATAGAAAATGAAAGTTATATTATACAGCCAAAAATAGAATTTGAAAAAGAAGTTGAGTTTTATTTTATAAATAAAGAATTTCAATATGTTTTAGAATTTGTGCCCAGTAAAAAGCCAATTTATCCTATACCAAACTTATATAATTACACAAGTGATGAATTAGAGTTGGCTCAACAATTTGCTAATTTATGTGATAAAAACTTTGTTGGAGTTCAAAGAATAGATTTTTTGAAATTGCCTAATGGGAAACTATTACTTTTGGAAATAGGGGATTCTGCACCATATTTAAATCTAAACTCTTTAGATGAAAAGACTAGAAATAAATTTTTAGAAAATTATAAAAATATGGTTTATAGTTATATTAATAAAAAATAAAAATTATTGTACATCTTCCTTTAGGACACCAAGACGAGTTTTTGTCCATTTTTCATAAGTCTTCATATAACTCTTATTTCAATCTTATAAAAATTTGCTGAAACACGAAAACTTCAAACCGTTTCAAAAAGAAACGGTCTTTAAAAAAAAAATATGCCACATATTGTATTGCAATAAATTTGAAATTGTTGTAAAATAACATTCAAAGAAATAGAGATAATTTCAAACGAATAAACTATATAAAAATATTAGTAAAAGTTTTGAAGATATTAAGCATATTGATGAAAACGGAATTGAATATTGGTATGTCAAAGAATTAATGCATGTATTACAATATGCAAAATAGTAAAACTAAAAAAAATTATTAACAAAGTGATGATTGCATGCGAAAATAGTGAAATACCAATTAATTATTGCTTTACTGACATCAGTAAGCCAATATGAAAATAGCAGAAAAAAAAGTTATTGTACTTACTCAAATATATTTTGAAGTGCAAAACAGAAATAAAAAAATACTGAACTAGAAAATAATATGAGTCTAAAGAAAAAGTAATATGAAATATGCTGACTTTGATGTAATACCTTTAAATTTTGTAAAAAGGAGATTATAGTTATGAAGAAATTAAAATTAGTATGGAATATATTAAAAAAAATGAATGTTGATAAAATAATTATAAGTTTTCTCTTTTTAATGATTATTTGTTCATTCATATTAGCAAGAATAGAACCTGAAATAAAAAATGTATGGGATGGCTTATGGTATTGTTTTATTGCATTTACTACTATTGGATTTGGAGATATAGTAGCTGTAACTGTAATAGGTAAAATAATAACTGTATTTATTACTTCATGTGGTATTATATTAGTAGCAATTATAACAGGAGTTTTAGTAAATTACTATCAAGAAGTTAATAAAATTAAGATAAATGAAAGTATAGAAATGTTCTTAAACAAATTAGAGAATTTGCCTAATCTACCTAAAGAAGAATTAGAAGAAATTTCAGCTGAAGTAAAAAAAAGAAAATATAAAATATAATAAAAAAAGTCCACAAATTAATGTGGATTTTTTACTTGCTATCATCATTTTTATTTACTTTTTCATCATCTTTAAATTTTGTAAAATAGTAAGTTACAACTGAACCTGCTATTGCCATAAAAGATTCTGTACTTATAACTCCTTTAAAAGTAAGTAAACAAGTAGTGATAACAACTGATAAACTAAGCAAAGTCTTTACTTTAAGTAAATCAGCAATATTATTAATAATTCTTTCAAATGCCTCTTTCATACTATTTCACCCATTCCTATATAATAATATATTATTTATATAAAATTTAAGTTACAAAAAAGCACTGCAAATATAATTATTAATTTGCAATGCTTTTGCTCTTTATTTAACAAGCATAAGAAAAGTCATAATTTTCAAATTCTGACATAGCTTCTTTATCAACATCCTCTAATTTAATCTTAAATTTAATATTAGAGCTTTCATCTTTATTTATTATAACTCTTATTAATTTACCACTTACTTTCTTAAATCTAAGATTTTTTCCTATTATTAGTTGCACACACCACTTATCCCACATCATTATACTAGTTATATTAGTATTACTAAGATTTGATAATATATAATACCTCATTCCATCATCTCTTAAAATATCTTTGAAATTTTGCATATCAATATCATCCTCAGTTACCTTATCACTAATATCAAATAATACAAAACAACCTGATGCTTTCTCTTTTGCAATTTCAATTAAGTACTGCTCCATATTTTTCCAAATATCTTCTTCTAAAACAAGTTCTTTCCATGATAATCTAATTAATTTTTCTGCTAAATTCATTTTTCCTACCTCCTTAATTATAGTTATAATTATTTAAAAAAAATTTGTAAAATCATTCTATCATACCATTATTTAAAAATCAACATTTAAATATAAAAAAAGCAAAATAAAGAATATCTTTACTTTGCGAAAGGGGTATATATAAATTATAAATTACATACTTTTTTAGACACTGTTTTCACAACCACCAAGCCAACAGATAAAATTTAAAAACATATTTGGTGAATTGCTAACTATAATAGTAGTAAGTAGTATAAAAGAAATTATTATTGTTATAATTAAAGTGCTTTCAACACCTTTTCTCATTAATCTCATACTTATCACCTTATAATTATATATTAAATATATAACTAACATATGAAATAAACTACATTTCTTTACCTATTCTGTCTTTTTTTCTATTTCTTCTACTTTTATTTTTTGTTCGTCTATATTTACCCAGTGATTAAATCTAGGTACAAAATCATACCCCTGTTTTTTAGCAGTCTTAGTATCTTGTTTTTCAATATCAAGATTATACTCAAGACTAACTTTATCTTTTGATTTATTTTTATCATTTTTATCCATTAAAAAACACCCTAAATATATTATTTGATTTTTATTTTAATAATATACTAAGAGTATTTATATATTTAATATTATTCAACTTCAAACTTTTCTTCTGTCATTTCTCCATTTTCATTTTGCACTAAAATATTTATTCTTTTTTCAGCTAAGTCAAGCTTTTTAGTACACTCTTTTGAAAGATTCATACCTGTTTCAAATTTTGAAATTGCATCCTCTAAACTTAACTCTCCTTTTTCAAGTTCAGTAGCTATTTTTTCAAGTTCATTTAAATTTTCTTCAAAAGTTTTCTCATTTTTTTCTGCCATAATTTTCCTCCTAATTTACTGTAACATTAATTTTACCGTCGTTTAACGTTACATTTAATTTATCATTTTTCTTAACATCATTAACACTTTTTATAACTTTTCTATCCTCATTTTCAACTACACTATATCCACGAGTTAAAGTTTTAAGAGGACTTAATGTATCAAGTTTTGTTATATTTTTTATAGTTTGAGCTTTATATTTTTCAACTTTTAAACTTAAAGCATGATAACTTTCCTTAATACATCTATCAATATTCATTCTATACATATTAATCATATTAAGTGGTACTTTTTCAAGCTTTGAAGCTTTAAGACGTTCAACGTATTGCTTTCTTCTTTCAACATAGTTTTCTATAGCATTAATATTTCTTCTTTTATTTAACAAAATTCTATCTACTATATCACTATATTTTGGATATACAAGTTCTGCTGCTGCAGATGGTGTTGGTGCTCTTAGATCAGATACAAAATCACAAATTGTAAAATCTGTTTCATGTCCAACAGCAGATATTACTGGAATATGTGACTCAAATATTTTTCTTGCTAAAGCCTCATCATTAAACCCAAATAAATCTTCAAATGAACCACCACCTCTTGCAATTATTATTACATCAACATTATTTAACTTATTAAATGTATCTAAGCCTTCTATTACAGTCGAGCTAACATTTACACCTTGTACTGCTGCAGGATATATTAAAAGATTAACTTTATCATATCTTCTTGTAGATACATTTATTATATCTCTAACTACTGCTCCAGTTCTAGATGTTATAACTCCTACACGACTTGGAAGAAAAGGTATTTTCTTTTTATATTCTTCTTTAAAAAGACCTTCAAGTTCTAGTTTCTTCTTTAACTGCTCGTAAGCTAAGTATAAATCACCTAGTCCTTCAGGAGTCATTGTCCTACAATATATTTGATATGCACCATCTCTTTCAAATACACTTACCTGACCTGATATAACTACCTTCATTCCATCTTGTGGTTTAAACTTAACAAGAGATGCACAAGATTTAAACATAACACACTTTATAGTAGAAGTATCATCTTTTAAAGTAAAATAGAAATGTCCTGTATAATGTGCTTTAAAGTTAGTTATCTCACCAGTTATATTAATATTATTTAAAAACTCATCTTTATCAAATTTAAGCTTAATATATTTATTAATTTGAGATACACTATATATTTTTTCCATTAATCTTCCTCTTGCCTTTCCTCAATTACTTTCGCTATAACGCCATTTACAAATGATTTAGAGCCTGGATTTCCATACGTTTTTGCAAGTTCTACCGCTTCATTGGCAGTTACTTTAACAGGAATCTCTGTTAAAAATTTAATTTCAAAAATAGCAAGTCTTAAAATAGCTAAATCTATTTTTGCAATTCTTGTAATTGTCCAATTTTTTAATTTAGAAAGAATAACCTTATCTATTTGTTCTAAATTTTGGTAAACACCTCTAACTACCTTTTCAATATACTTTTTTTCATCTTCTATATTGTCATTTTCTTCATAACAATACTCTAATATATCATCTATATTTGGCTTGTCCATAAATTCAAGTTGATAAACACACTTAAAAGCATTATCTCTAGCTTTTTTCCTACTCATAAAATAAATCTCCTATTGCAAAATTATTTTTCTTTTTCATCTTTTTTATCTTGATAATAATATACATTATTTTTTCTTGACTTTATATAATTCTCATAAAAATCTTTAAAAAATGATTCATTATCTTGTAATTTTTTACCTATAAAAACAGCAAAACCAATTAATACCAAAAGTACTACAAGTTTAGTTAATAGTTCAACTATTCCAAGTGCATATAATACTACTACTATTGCCACACAAATTATAACGTATTTATTTTTTACCACATAATCTAAAAAATCTTTCATGATAATCACCTACTTCTTTTGAGGCTCTATATATACCCCTCTAATTTTAATATTTACTTCTTTTATTTCTACAGTTGTTTGCTTTAATATACTTGATTTTATATGTTCTTGCAACTTAGCTGTTAAAGTTGGAACTACAGTATCAGGAAGAATATATGCATAAACATTTGCAACTACACCTTCATTTGACATAGATACATCAGCTTTTACATTCTTAAGCTCGGCATAACTTCTTGTTACACTTAATATTATATTCTCAAAAGTATCTCTTGTTATATATACTGTACCTTTTTCATTTTTAATAGCTAGTCCACCTTTTTTATCCTCTGAACTTTCAGATGATGAAAATATTCCAACAAGTGCAAGTAAAGCAACTATTGCTCCTATTGCTACGGCAATTGTTTTATTCTCAATTAACCATGTATTTATATAACTAAATGTAGATTTCAAATCTACTGCTCCTGTAGATACTAGTAAAATACTAATTGCAAGTATTATAACTATTATAGAAAAAATAATTAGTAAAAATTTTTCAAATCCTTTCATTTTGTCCCCCTCCTAAATATATAGCCCAAACAGAATTAATGTCTGGGCCATTATTTTTTTTATTCTTCTGAAACTTCAACTTTAGCAGTTTCCTTTTTATCAAATGTTATACCTTGAACATTTATATTTACTGCTACTACTTCAAGTCCTGTCATATTTTCAACAGCTGTTTTTACAGCGTTTTGTGCAGCCCATGCAATATCTGGTATCCTTACGCCATAAGTAACATTTACATATAAATCAATTGTAACTTTCTTTTCATCTAAAGTAATTTTTACACCTTTAGAGTATTTTTTGCTTCCTCCAAGTATTTGGTTAATACCATCAACAAAACCAAGAGTCATACCTGCTATTCCTTCAACTTCTGAAGCAGCAAGTCCAGCAATAATTCCAATTACATCCTCTGAAATATTTAAGTTAGTTGCTATTTCAACATTAGATGTATCTTCTTTAACTTCTACTTTTTCCTCTACTTTTTCTTCAATCTCTTTTTTAGACATAATAATTCCTCCTTTTAATACAATTATTATCTTCTTAACCTGACTACATTATACATTAATTAATTGAAAAAGTCACGCATTTTTACAAAACTTTCACAAATAAATTAAATTAATTATATAGCACTTCTATTATGGCTTCTTAAAATTCTACCATCATCAAAATCTATATGATATTCATAATCGTATCTTGGCTTTAATTTATCGTAATCATTATCTCTATTAAAATGTAAATCTATATGTCCATTTAAAATAAATGATGCTATTTTAAATACTACAATTAATAATGTTATACCTGAGAAAACTATAGCAGTTATTGACTCAGACTTATTGTACTTTTTACTTTTGCTTGCAAGAGACACTATACCAAATATTAAAGCTAGAATTGCAAGTATAATAGCTATAAAAGATATAAATGGTAGTTGTCCAATAATTACTGCACAAATTGAAAGTATTAATGCTGCAAGTGACATTTTAACCATCTCCTTTTCTATATTTTAGAGCCTAACTTTTTGCCACCAATTAAATGAAAATGTATATGATGTACTACCTGTCCACCATTTTCACCTGTATTACAAATTACTCTGTATCCTTCTTTATCTACTCCACAAACTTTAGCTACTTCTTTAATTGCAAGTTGAACTCTATCTATATATTTTATATTTTCCTCATTAAGTTCATTATAGTCTTTTATATGAACTTTAGGAATAACAAGAACATGTACAGGAGCAACTGGATGTATGTCTTTAAATGCAAGTACATACTCATCTTCATACACTTTATCCGAAGGAACTTCACCTTTTACTATTTTACAAAATAAACAATCTTCCATTATATCCCTCCTAATCTACAAACTCCATTTTTATTCTTCTTACACCACTTGATACAGCCTCTTCTTTTTTTATTTTAATATGTTTTAACTTAGATGTATTATCAACATGAGGTCCTCCACATATTTCTTTTGAGAAATCTCCGATAGTATATACTTTTACCATTTCGCCATATTTACTATCAAATATACCCCTTGCACCAATTTCTCTTGCTTTTTTAAGTGGCATTTCTTCACAAGTTACTTCCAAACCTCTATCAATTTGTTCGTTAATCATTGCCTCTACTTTATCAAGTACATCTCTTTGTACTTTTTCAGGATTAGAGAAATCAAATCTTGCTCTTTGTGCTGTTATATTTGATCCTTTTTGCATTACGTGAGGTCCAAGTATCCTTTGAAGTGACTCAAGAAGTAAATGTGTTGCAGTATGATATGCTGTTGTTATTTCACTATGATCTGCAAGTCCACCTTTAAATACTCCTTCTGCTCCTTGTCTTGACTTTTCTTGATGCTCTTTAAAGCATTTATTATATCCTTCCATATCAACTTTTAGCCCATTTTCCTTTGCAAGCTCTGCTGTAAGTTCAGGTGGAAATCCATAAGTATCATATAATCTAAATAAACTTTTTCCATCAATTAAATCTTCGTTTTGTTCTTTTAATTTACTTGTAATTTTATTAAATTCTTTTTCACCATTTGAAAGAGTATTTACAAATCTATTTTTTTCTTTATTTATCTGGAATATTATATTTTCTTTATTTTCCTCTAATTCTTTATACATATTAGATAAAGAATTAATTACAGTTTCACACAAAGCTGATATATCATCTAAATTAAAGCCTATTTTCCTCATATGTCTTATTGCACGTCTTACTAAACGTCTTAAAATGTACCCTTGTCCAATATTACTTGGAACTACTCCGTCACATACTAAAAGACATGATGCTCTTATATGATCAGCTATTACTCTTAAAGAGTCATCATTTGGCATACTTGCTTTTGATTTTACCATAGATACAATCGGTTCAAAAAGTTCTGTTTCAAATACATTTTCTTTACCTTGCAATATAAAAGTCATTCTTTCAAGTCCCATACCAGTATCTACATTTTTCTGTTTTAATGGTTCAAAACTTCCATCTGCTTTTTTGTTATATTGCATAAATACATTATTCCATATTTCAACATATTTACCACAATCACAAGCAGGACTACACTCATCACAACATTTTTCTTTTCCTGTATCGTAAAATATTTCTGTATCTGGGCCGCAAGGTCCAGTTTCTCCTGCTGGTCCCCACCAATTATCTTTCTTGCCTAAATAGTATATTCTTTCTTTAGGAATTCCACATTCTTCCCAAACTTTTGCTGCTTCCTCATCTCTTGGTGCATCTTTATCTCCTTCAAAACAAGTTACAGATATTTTCTCATTTGGTATATTTAATACTTTTGTTAAAAATTCATAACTATATCTTATTGAATCTTGTTTAAAGTAATCACCTAAAGACCAATTTCCAAGCATTTCAAAAAAAGTTAGATGGCTTATATCTCCTACTTCATCTATATCATCTGTTCTTAAACATTTTTGGTAATCAGTAAGTCTTTTTCCTTCTGGATGTGGCTGTCCTGTTAAATATGGTACAAGTGGATGCATACCAGCTGTTGTAAATAGTACAGTTGGATCATTTTCTGGTATTAATCTTGCACCTGAAATTATTTTATGATTTTTTTCCTCAAAGAATTTCAAAAATTTTTCTCTCAATTCTATTGCTTTCATTACTTTCTCCCCTTAATTTACTATGTATATATATTACTACAAAATAGCATAATTTTCAAGTAAATTGACATTATTTACAAAATTATTACACTACTATTTCACAAACAACAATATATAAAAAAACCATCTGCTTTAATCAAGCAAGCAATCTATATGCAAAATTGCACTAGCTATTTTTATTGCCATTATATCGTAGCTTTGCATATTATGTCAAGTAATTATATATTGAAAAAAAGTAAAATATATGATAAAATAATTAATATTGGAGGAATTAATAATGTTACAACATATAATTGGACAAGCAAGACGCGCTATTGATGATTTTAATATGATTGATGAGGGAGATAAAATTGCAATTGGACTTTCAGGTGGTAAAGATAGTCTTACACTTCTTCATGCATTATATTATCTAAGAAAATTTTATCCTAAGAAATTTGATATTATGGCTATAACTATTCATCCTGGAAGTGAGAATTTCAAAACTGATGAACTAGAAAAACTTTGTGATAAACTTGGTGTTGAATATATAGTGTATAATTCAAATATATCCAAAGTAGTTTTTGATATACGAAAAGAAAAAAATCCTTGCTCTTTATGTGCAAATATGAGACGTGGAATGCTTAATAGTATTGCAATAGAACATGGGTGTAATAAAATAGCTCTAGGACATCATAGCGACGATGTAATGGAAACATTACTTATGAGCCTATTTCTAAATGGAAAAATACATACTTTTGCTCCTGTAACATACTTAAGTAGAAGTGACGTTAAAACAATAAGGCCATTTATATATGTAAGTGAAAAAGAAATTAGAGCAGTTGCAAGAGAACAGAATTTTCCAGTAATGGAAAAGTGTTGTAAGCTTGATGGATATACCAAAAGAGAATATATGAAAGATTTGATAAAAGATTTGCAAAAAGATATTCCTAAAATTAAAGCACATATAATGGGAGCTATTAAAAGATCAGATATACAAGGCTGGAATATACAAGATAATGATAAAAACTAGTGTAGAAAATATAATACACTAGTTTTTTTATTAAAATATATTATTTTTTAATATTCTTATAAAATTAGAAGATGATACTTTTAATATATCACTTTCACTAAAGCCTCTTTTTCTCATCTTATTAAATATAATGTCTATATCTTTTACCCCTTTTACATCAATTGGTAAATCTTCTCTACATACCCCATCAAAGTCACTTCCAAGTCCTACATGCTCAATTCCTACTAAATTTGCTATATATTCAATATGATTAACTATATCATCAGCTGTTGCAATTATATTATTTGTTAAAAATTTTGAGTAAAAACATACTCCTATTACTCCTTTTATCCTAGCTATTTCTTTAATTTGTTCATCTGTTAAATTTCTATGGTGCTTGCATAATTTATTTGCACAGGAATGTGTTGCAACAATTGGTTTATTCGATATATTTATTACATCATAAAAACCTTTTTTAGATAAATGTGATACATCAATTAATATATTTTTCTGGTTTAGTTTCTCAATATATTTTTTACCAAGTGTAGTAAGCCCTGTATCATTTATTGTTTCTGCTCCACAACCTAGTTCATTATCTTTATTCCAAGTAACAGACATTATTCTTATTCCTCTATTATATAGCAAATCTATATTATCTAAGTTACCACTAATAGCACTACCATTTTCAACAGTTAATATAACTCCAAGTTTGTTATTTGCTACTACTTCTTTTAAATTATCTTCTTTTCGTATAATAGTTATATATTCAGAATACTTATCATATTCAAAATAGAATTTATCTAGTATTTTATTTACTCGTATAAAGCCACCGTTTTCTTCATTTGTATACTCTGGGTCAACAAAAGATGCAAGGAACTGAATATATGGTAGTTTTTCTCTTACATCTCTTAAATTAAATGCATACTTAACATCAGTTATTGAAAGTTTCTCATCTAATGCTTCCTTAATTGTATCGCAATGTGCATCTAAGACTAAATCTCTATTCAAAATATTCACCTCACTATATAATATATAATCTAATTTATGAAATTATTACATCTCTTAATATTTTTAATAAAGACCTACTTTTTATATATCAGTTGATTTATTTTATATAATATATAGCGAATATAAAGTAAAATTATAACCAAAATAACTTGCAAAGAATTTCTTTGCAAGTTATTTTTAGCCTAAACTATTATAGTATGAATTATATAAATTACTATAATAGCCACCTTTTTTCAGTAATTCTATATGATTTCCTGTTTCTATAATATTACCATGATCAAGTACAATTATCTTATCTACATTTACTATTGTAGAAAGTCTATGTGCAATAAATATAGAAGTTTTTTCTTTAGATATTATATCAATAGATTTTTGTATCATATTCTCCGTATTAGTATCAATATTTGCAGTAGCTTCATCAAGAATAAATATCGAAGGATTATGTGCAAATATTCTTGCAAATGAAATTAATTGTTTTTCTCCTACTGAAAAACTATCTCCTCTTTCACTTGCTATTTCGTTCATGCCATTTGGCAGTTTATTTACAAATTCTTCTGCAGAAGATAATCTTAAGACTTTTTGCACTGTATCATCTGATATATTGCTATATAACTTTATATTATCTTTTATACTCTTTGCAAATATAAACGGATCTTGAAGCACAGTTCCAACACATTTTCTTAGACTTCGTTTATTTATATCTTTTATATTTATACCATCAATTAATATTTCACCTTTATCTATATCATAAAATCGGTTTATAAGATTAGTAATAGTAGTTTTTCCGTGAGCCTGTCTTTCCAACTAATGCTATACTTTGATGTGGCTCTATTGTAAATGAAATATCTTTTAATACATAATTATCTTTTTCATAAGCAAACCATACATTCTTAAATTCTATTTTTCCTTTTAAATCTGTGATATACATTCCATCATCTAAATCTTCCAAATCATTTTCAATGTCAAGTATTTCATAAATTTTATCAATTGATACGATTGCTTCTTGTAGAGTTTCTGTATTTTCAATTATACTATTAATTGGATCAAATAAATTACCTATATATGTTATAAACACATATACTAAACCAACATCAAATGAAATATTAAACCATTTATTAGCACATGCTACAACAATTATAGTAATACCTAAATACTTTAATATATCCATAGTTGCAGGTAGTAGTCCTTCAAGTAGCCCTGTTGGTTTTCTTGAGTTATAATAATCTTTAGTATATTTTCTACATTCTCTTATTTTTTCTTTTTGTCTATTAAATACTTTAATTAACTTTATACCATATATTGACTCTGCAAGGAAAGTATTAAGTTTTGTCTTTATATTTTTAGATTTTTCATATACCCTATTTAATACTCTATTTATACAAAATACCACAGCAAAACATACTGGAATTATTGCAAGTACAACTAGACTTAATTTAGGGCTTAAAAATATCATCATGAATATTATAGCGATTATTAATACTATATCTTTTATTGAAGTTGTGATTACATCTTTAAAAAGTGTTGCTATATCCTCAATATCATTTGTAATTCTTACAAAAAGTTTTCCTGTAGGCGTTTTATCATGAAAGCTTATATTTGCATATTCTACATACTTAAATAGTTTATTTCTAAGATTATATACTACATTTTCCCCCATAACATTTGTAGCAGTTCTAACAATAAAATCAATTATATTAGATAATAATACTACTCCTACATAGATTAACCCTATAATTTTTAATGTTAGTATACCGTTTTGATATATTCCCTTGCCTAAATAATCATCTATTACTATCTTAAATAAATAAGGTCTTGAAAGTTCAAGAATATTTATTATAAGTGATAATATAGCAAGTATTAATATACTTTTTTTATGAGGTTTTATTATCTCAAGTGCATGTTTTAATGTTTTCCTCTTATTCTTTTTATTTCTCTTTTTCATTATATCCCCTCTAGCTTAGTAATGAATCTTCTTTCTTTATGGCTTGTTCTTTATAGAATGAATAATATTTTTGTTTAAGTGCCATTAAAGATTTATGAGTTCCTCTTTCAACTATTTCTCCTTGATCCATAACAATTATTTTATCTGCATGCTTTATGTCTGATATTCTATTTGAAATAATAATACATGTTTTACCTTTAGTTAGTTCTTTTATATTCTTTAATAAATGTTGTTCTGTTCTATTATCTAAGGCTGAAAAAGTATCATCAAATATTACAAAATTACTTCTACTTAAGAAGGCTCTTGAAATAACAATCCTTTGCTTCTGACCACCAGATAAATCAACTCCTCTTTCGCCTATTATTGTATTAATTTTATCTGGTAAACTCATTATTTCATCATATATCATAGCGCTTTTAATACTATCTTTTACTTCTTCATCATCAACATCTCTAAAGAGACTTACATTTTGTTTTATAGTAGTTGAGAACAAGAAATTATCTTGTGTTATATAACAAACGTTTTCTCTAAGTACTGAGACTGGTATATTATTTAGATCAATATTATTTATAGTTATCTTACCTCTTGGTATTTGATATAGTCTTACTAGCAAATTCATTAATGTAGTTTTTCCACTTCCTACACTTCCAATTATACCTAGTGTCTCTCCTTGTTTAATAGTTAAATTTATATTATTTAATACTTTATCAATAAATCCTTTATAATTAAATGATAAATCTGATATAACAATATCTCCTACTATACTTTTATCATCTTTTGGTGCTTCAAGTAAATTTGTTTTACTTTCTTGCAGGCTAATTTTTTCTTCTTCAAAATCAAACATATGTGAAAGTCGTTTGTATGATACTTGTCCTCTTTTAAGTCTTGCGACAACTCTTGGTATAAACTGTATTGGTGTTATAAATAAAGCAATATATGTATTAAACGCTACTAAATCACCAATTGTTATACTTCCATTTAATACTAAGTCTGAGCCAAAAAGTATTGCCATTGAATAACTTAGTCCAAATGCAGTATGAAGTACTACAGTTAAAAGTGTAGAATAGAAATTAACCTTGTTATTACTACTTCTTACTTTCTTATTCTTAGATATAAAAGTATCTATTTGTTCATCTTCAAGTTGGTATGCCTTTGTTGTTCTAATTGAATCTGTACTTTCTTGTAAATATTCTGATAAATTAGTGAAATCTTTTTGAGATAGCATATAATTTGTGTTTATTTTATCACGTATCCATACAAGCAAAAAAATTGCAATAACAAGTGGTATAAGAGAAATTAATGTTAATTTTAAATCAACATTTCTTGCCATTTGATAAATTGCAAATACAAAAGTAAATAATATTCTTGGTATAAAACTAAATATATGGTGACATGCCATTCTTACTTCTGAAACATCTTTAACAAAGTAAGACATTATCTCACCATTTTTTATCTTTTGAATATCTGCAAGTTTCATTTTTAAGAAGTGATTAAAAATACTATCTTTAATCATTCTTTCATATGATCTTGGTATTAATGTATCAACATATTTCCATGTTAGCCTTGTTATAAGTAATGCAATGCTTAATGCCATTAATATAAACACGTTATTAATAATCTCCACTCTATTTGCATCAAAATTATAAAATAAATCTATTATTTTTCCTATTATAGATGCAGGTAATGTAAGCAAATACATATTTATCATTATAAATAGAATTTGTATAAAAATTCTAAATCTATTTTCTTTCAAAAATGGTTTTATTAAGTTTTTCATATTATCAATCCTTTAAGTAAAATTATATAACAAAAAAATACTTTATACAACTTTTTTTGATAAAAAATATATATGCAATTGACGTAAATTTACATTTGTTATATACTTATATTATGGAAAAGATTTTTGTAACAGATTATGATAATACCTTTTATACTAACGATAAAGATATTAAAAAAAATATAGATAAAGTAAATAAATTTAGAGAGTTAAATAATATATTTGTAATAGCTACTGGTAGAGCATATGAAAATATAATTGAAGAAATTAATAAATTTAATATCAAGTACGATTATTTAATTATAAATCATGGAAGTACAATAATTAATAATAAAAATGAAATAATTGAAAATCATACAATAGAAAATAGTATACAAGATAGCTTAATTTCAAATTTAGATATATACGATAATAATAATTTCTTTTGCTGTACTTCATTAACAAATTACTATAAACAAGATATGTATAAAAGTCCTATTATTAAAAATTTAACTAAAATACACAAAGCATTTAGTAGTTTAGATACTGCTAAAAAAGTAAATGAAAAATTAAATTTTATATATAAAGATAAAATAATAACTCATATTATAGAAAGATATAATGCAATAGAAATTATATCTCCACAAGTAAATAAATCTAAAGCTATAAAGAAAATAGCTAACATATTAGATATACCAAACAATAACATTTACACTATTGGTGATAGTTATAATGATATAGAAATGATTAAAGATTTTAGTGGAGCTTGTATGAAGAATTCTATTTTAGAATTAAAAAATATTACAACAAAAGAATATAACAGTGTATCAGATTATCTAAATGAAATAATGGAGTAAAATAAACATATGAAAAATAATAAATTAGAATTTAATATAATTATAGCTTTAAATATTTTAAGAGATATTATAGAGATATTTTCAGGACCATTTTTAACAGCATACTTTATAAAAACTTCAGCAGAGAGTATTGTTGATTTATCTATTTTCAACATATTCTCATACTTTATATTACTTGTATGTTCTGTTTTTGTAGGGTATATTATAAAAAACAGATTTAAAATTGCATCCTACAGATTAGGTATTATTTTTAATTTTATATATATACTTTCAATTATATTACTAAACGATCAAATAATGCACTATCTATGGCTTGTAGCAATTCTTTATGGTATCTCTACTAGTTTCTATTATATGCCTTTTAACTTTTTCCTTACAAAAAAGATACAAAATGAAGATAGAACTGCAATGGAAGTTAGAAAGAAATTTCTATCAACTATTACAAATATATTAATACCTATATTTTTAGGCTCTATGATAACTATAACTAACTATAGATTCACAGCTTTAATAATACTAGCAATTTCATTTATCCAAATTATACTTTCTTTTATGCTAAAGCCTATAGAAAAAACTCATAATTCATTTAATATAAAAGATACAATAAAAAAGATAAAAACAGATGTAAATGCTATGAGAGTTATAGTACTTGCTTTCTTAAGTGGCCTTACACTTAGCTCAGGTGCATTAATTACAATTAATACTATACTAATATATAATGTTATGAAATCGGATTTAAATTTAGGATTAATAGTTTCTATTACTTCTATATTCCAAGTAATTGTAGCTTATTTATATAAAAAGAGATATAATAAGAAAAATGATAAGCTATTAGTACTAGTATTAGGCATTGTACCAATTATAGTATTATCAATATATTTAATTTTTAGAAATAATATCACAAGTGTATTATACTATGTAATATTTAATATAATTATTAACTTACTATCAATGATACATACAATCAAACTATTTAATGTGATTAACAAACCAACTTTCAATAACTCACAAATAGAATTTTTATCATACAGAGAAGTATGGCTAAATTTTGGAAGAATGACAGGATTCTTATTACTACTTTTAGTTGGTTTATGTTATAATTATACTTTATTATTTGTACTAACAATAATACTTACAATTTCATTAATTGTTTTTGGAGGTATATTAAAAAATATAGATAAAAATGATTAAAAAACAAGCAAGCTTATTTAAAAGCTTGCTTGTTTTTATATTTTTTCTATTCTTTCTTTTCTTCTTCAACTTTTGTCATTGTACATTTATATGCATTTACAAATTCATCAGTTGAACCAACACTAATATTTGTAGTTTCTCCTGGCTTTAATAGTGGTAACATTGTTTCAAATCCAATTATCTCATTGTCTTTTTCATCTTTCATACTTATATAAACATAAAAATTCCCTTGTTCTTCTTTTCCGTTATTTACTACATCTGCATAGATATAAGTAATTCCATTTTCTTTCTTTACCTGAGTATTTTGGATTTTTAGGTCATCTATTTGTTTATCCTCTGTTACTCCTTTATTATTATTAATTTCTACATTATTAGTTTCATCTGTGTTTTCTTGAGGATTATCATTTTCTTTATTACTTGGCTTTAAATTAATAAATAAAATAATACTTATTATACAAGCTACAATAACAAATAATACAATACAAAGTTGAGTTTTCTCTTTTTTAGTTAATTTTTCAGATTGCTTTCTTGTTTGTTGAGTTTTAGGTTGTGTCTTAGCTTGTGGCTTTGCTTGTTTCTTACTTACCTCTTTTGATTTTGTGGTAGTTTTTTTAACTTCCTTTTTTTCTTCCATACAATCAATACCTCTTTTCTTAAAAATACAAAATAATTATACTATATATTTAACATCATTTATTATTTTGTTCAATATTATAATAATATTATACTAAATATATAAAATAAAATCAACTATTTCAAAAAGATGATTCTAAAATTTTATGGAATCATCTTCTTGAAATTTTAAATATACATTATTTATCTGAATTTCGTCCGGCCTCTTCTTCTCTTAGTTATTTCAGTATTCTTAACTTCATTTTCCAAAAAGTTAGGTCTATCTTCGTCCCAAATTGTTCTAACTTTTCTTTCAATTTCTTCATCAAATGAATCTTCTTTTGGCTGTTCTATTTCAGATTCAACTTTTTCCTCACTTAATCCCTCTGATAATGAACTAATTTTTTCATCTGGTAAACTTTCAATTAAAGGTTTTTCTTCTAATTTACTATCGTCAAGTTTTATATTAAATTGGTCAAATGATTTTTTGTTCTTATCACCATCATCACTAGTATTTTTTTCATTTTTCCTTAATTTATTATATAAATATAAAATCTGTATAAATTCTACTATGATAACTAGATACATAAGTAAGATTAAAGAATTATTTTTAATTGTAGTCCATATATCTTTAAGTATTGCTTTAAACCCTTGAGTTGGTGATTCTATATTATCAATATTTTCTATTGCATTTACTTCTTCAACAACGCCTTCTTCTCTTACAAATTTTACTTTATACTCTTTAGTTGATGTTCCATCTTCTGAAGTAACTTTTATTGTAATAATATTTTCACCAAGTATTAGATTTTCATTTCCTAAAATTTCTACTTTAGCATTTTCATTAGTTGGAGAAGCAAAAATCTCTAAAGTTGTATCATTAGTTTTTATAACTCCACCATCATATTCTAATACTTCTGAAGAAAACTCAGGTGTAAGTGTAATATCTCTTATAATAAGATTTGCTAAATATGAATTTGACTTTTCAGGTTTATCTGATTTATTTACAATAATTGTATATGTTCTTTGACTACCATTTTCTGCAGTAACAGTAATAACTACATTATTATCGCCTTCTTTTAAATCTTTATTACCTGTAACACTAACTTTTGCTTTAGAATCTTCTGCAACTGCAGTAACGTCAAGATTAGTAACTTTCAATCCTACATTAAGTGAATAATTAGTTTTAGTTTTTAAGAAATTAGGTGTTAACCCTTCTTCACTTACTTGTAATGATTTTAAATAATTATTTGAACTTTTTGTGCTTGTATTATTTGTTGTTTTTGCTGTATTAGTTTTAGCAGTTGTAGTAGTCTTTGTATTATTATTGGTAGTTTTTTTCTCAGAAACTGATATATTTACGCTACTTGATGAAGTTATTTCTTCTGGTGAAGCTGCTGTTGTTGTTACATCAATAGGTGAAACAGTAACGCTTCCATTCCCTACACTTTTTGCAGTTCCATTTATAGTAAGTGAACCGTCAACAAATGTAATACCAGAAATACTTAAGGATAAATTTCCACTTGATGTTATATTAACTTTACCATTTATACCTGATATACTTACTGTAAAACTATCTCCAACATAAGCTGTGCTTTTGCTGATACTCATTCCAATACTTGCAGACCAAATATTTGAGTTAAAAATTATAATCATTACAACTATTAATAAACAACTTATATTTCTTATTATTTTTTTCATAATTCTCCCCTTATCTTACTGTAATATGTTTAATATTCATTATATGATTTTTTATCAATGTATAATCCATTGTCTTTACAATTCCATCACCATTTACGTCTGCTCCTTGATATTGATATGTGTTATTAATAGATTTAACATCCATTATATGATTTTTTATTAATGTATAATCCATTGTACTAATTTTTCCATCTCCACTAGTATCTCCATATATAACTACTGTATAAGTTTGAAGTTCATCTTTTGTGTCTTTTGTTGTTAAATTAAATGTTGTACCAGTTCCAATTATTCCATCATCATTTATAACATTACCATTTAAGTCTTTGACGACCATATCATATTCTTCATTATTATATTTTATTTTATCTTTTATTTCAGATAATTTTGTTTCAGGCTCAATTTTACTTATTTCTTCTTTTTCCTTATCAACATTTAAAGTTGTTTCATCAGGATTTAACGCATCTTCTGCTTTTACTTCAACAACACTTACATTTGCAGTAACAGATTTATTTTGGTCAGCTGTAGTAAATGTAATTTTTGTATCACCTACTCCAACTGCTTTAATATTCTTTCCGTCAATTTGAATTATGGAATCATTTTCACTTGTTATTTTATACTCTTTATTAGTTGCACTATCTGGTGTTATTATTGGAGTAATTTGATATGATTTACCATTCATCATTTTATAAGAAGTTTTTGGTAAAGTTATATTTTCAACATCTACTATAACCTTAACCTTACAAGTATCAGTTATACCTGTATCTTTTGATTTTATAGTTATAGTAGCCTCTCCTCCACCTTTAGCTGTTAAATTACCATTTGATACATTTACAATATTTGCATTACTTGTTTGCCATTCTACTTCTTTGTTATATGCATTACTTGGTTCTATTGTATAATCTAGTTTACGTGTATCATTTAATTTCATTGTTATATCGTGTTCATTTAATTTTAATGAATTAACTCTTATTTGACAATCTTCTATGAAATTTCTATGTACATATCCTGTTGCTCCATTATCAAGCCTTATTATATCCCATACATCATTTAAATTTTTCTTTATTCTTGTAAATTGCTCACCAGCAGAAAGTTTATATACAATACCATATCCTGTACCTGGGCCTGAACGAACATATAATTTATCTGGATATACACTAGCTTTAACTCTCATTCTTGTATTATCATCTTGATACTGTTGTACTGTTTGTCCTGGATAAGGTGCTGCATAAGTTGGCATATTATCATATACTGGAATGTAGAATGTATATTTATTATTTAATGTTCCAGCTCTAACTGCGCCTTCATAAGCAATTTGCGCCTCACCTTGTGGAGCTGATATATTAGACATATATTGCCAAGAAAGAATCATTTTAGCATTTCCATAAGGATTTGCAACATCAAATTTTTGGAAATATACTGTATATTGTCCATATTTTATATAATTATTCTTTAGCCAGTCTATACCACCAGCAATAGCTTTAGCATGAGTATCCCAGCCCATTTTTTTTGCATAAGCTACACCAAGTTTAACAGAATCAGAAGCACTATCATATGCACCTATATTAAAGAAATTGTAATATCCAGGATATTTTGGATGTCTTCCATTAATTGAATCATAATTTATTATATCGCAACCTGTTTCCTGTCTAATTCTTGAAATCAAAAATAGTGGTGACACTCCTTTTGATTTTCCACCATTGGTTATAGTTGCATCATACCCTTTATTTTTCATTGGTGTATTTGTCATAGCCTCATTTACTGCATTTTGAGTATCTGAGTCAACATTTTCTGTTATTACTCTAAATTGAAAAATTGACTGATCATTTAGGAAGTTTCTTGGATCCATTGTATATGCAACTGCAGCCTTAGAAGCAAGTACAAATTTACCAGCGTTATAATCGCCACTATTTCTACTTTCTAATCTTTTCCATGCATCTGGAAAATTTTCATCTTGTACTCTTGAATAGGTTCCTGATGATTCAGAATTTACAGCAGTATTCCAATCAAGATTAGTATGGAAAGCCTTTATTACCCAACTTGGATGTGCCTTTTTTAACTCATTTATATACCCTTTATAACTATCTGGAAAATTATCATCTATAACTGATTTAGCTGGCACAGCTACTGCTTGTACACTATTAAAATATGATATTATATTAGTAGCATACATTGTAGTAACCATAGCAAATACTAATAAAATTCCAAATATTCTTTTTTTAATACATCTTTTGTTCAACTTAATTCTCATAATTTTTACCTCTTTTTATTCATTTATTTTTCTTTTGTATACACTTATTCATTAAAATGATATCACATATTTTTTTCTTTGTAAACAAATTTTTTGTATAAATTTAAATAAATTTGTATTTTTTTTAAAAATATATAATAATTTAATATGTTTATTCACTTTAATTTGACAAATTATATATTATATATTAAAATGAAATAAATTTTGGTACTACTTAAGGAGGTGGATATGTTAGTAGTTTTCAAGATAGCGCTAAGGCCATTAGGTTAACGAGGATGATAGTTGTCGAATCTTTTTAAGCGGATGCTATCACGGTAAATTTTAGTATCGTTATACATATTACAAAAGCAAAATTAATATTGCTACAAAAGGTATGTAGACTAAAATATGTTTAATTTATTTGTACTTTGAAAATAATATATATGGAGGTTTATTATGTGTGGAATAATTGGATATTCTTCAAAGAAAAAAAATGCTAAAGATGTAGTAATAGCTGGACTTAAAAATCTTGAATACAGAGGATATGATTCTGCAGGAATCGCTACATCAGAAAACGGAAAAATTAATTTATACAAAGCAAAGGGGAAAATTGCAGTTTTAGAAGATAAACTAAATAATGAAGTAATAAATGCTTCTACTGCAATAGGACATACAAGATGGGCAACTCATGGAGAGCCAAATGAAACTAATGCTCATCCTCATAGAGTTGGAAATGTAACTTTAGTACATAATGGAATTATTGAAAACTACATTGAGTTAAAAAACTTTTTACTAAAAAACGGTGTTACTTTTAACTCTAGTACTGATACTGAAGTAGCTTGCGCATATATTAATTATATCTATCAAAAATCTGAAAATAAAAACAAATTACAAGTTATATCTACTGCTTGTGATGAAATTAGAGGGTCTTATGCTTTTTCAATAATTTTTGATGATGAACTAGATACAATATATGCTACAAGAAAAGATAGTCCATTAATTATTGGGCTAAGTGATGATGGAAACTTCGCTGCATCTGATATTTCAGCTATACTTGATTATACAAATAAATATATTTTACTTGAACATGATGAGTTTGCAAAAATCACTTGTGATGATGTTGAAATATACAATAAAAATCTAGAAAAAATAGATAAAGAGATTATGTTTGCAAATTGGAGTGCAACAGAATATAAAAAGAATGGTTATGAACATTTTATGCTTAAAGAAATAAATGAACAGCCTGAAGTAATTTCTAAACTATTTAATAATTATTTTGAAAATGAAGATTATTTATCTATTAATATTGCAGACTACGACACTATTCATATTGTAGCCTGCGGAAGTGCAATGCATGCCGGTATGATTGGTAAATATTTATTTGAAAATTTTGCCTCTATTCCAGTAAGTGTTGAAATTGCGTCTGAATATAGATATAAAAAGCAGTTAATTACACCTTCTACTTTAGTTATTATCATTTCGCAATCTGGTGAAACTGCCGATAGTTTAGCAGCATTAAGAATAGCTAAAGAACACGGTGCAAAAACAATTGCTATTGTAAATGTAGTAGGCTCAAGTATTTCAAGAGAAGCTGATGAAACAATTTATACATATGCAGGTCCTGAAATTGCAGTTGCTACTACAAAAGGCTATACAAGTCAAGTAGCTATACTTTCAATGCTTGTACTTAATGCAATGAAGCAAAAAAACATATTAGATGATAGTCTTAAAAATAAGGTACAGGAGGAAATAGGTAAAATCAAAGAAGTATTATCAAAAGTAATAGATAATAGTGAAAAATATATAAAAATTGCTAGTGCTATAAAAGATAAGGAACATCTATTTTTCCTTGGACGTGGTATAGATTATACATTGTGCCTTGAAGGCTCATTAAAATTAAAAGAGATCTCATATATGCACTCAGAAGCTTATGCTGCAGGTGAATTAAAACATGGTACTATTTCACTTATTGAAGAAGGTACTCCTGTTATAGCTATAGCTACAGATAAAACATTATATGAGAAAACTGTAAGTAATATAAAAGAAACTAAAGCAAGAGGTGCTTATGTTATTTTTATTACAAATAATGACGAGGATGTTGAAAACTATAATGACTTTGCAGATATAGTGCTAACAATTCCTAAAGTAACTGAATTGTTACAGCCTCTTGTTACAATACTACCATTACAACTTATAGCTTATGAAACAGCTAAAATGCGTGGATGCGATATTGATAAGCCAAAAAATCTTGCAAAATCTGTTACTGTGGAGTGATAAAAAATGAAAAAATACAATAGAAAAGATATTTTTGATATACTAAATAGTTATAATTTTGACAAAAATGAATATATTGTGCTATCTGGTAGTTCAATGGTTGTACATGGTGTTAAAGATACAACTAGTGACATAGATATTTCAGTTTCAAAAAAATTATATGATGAATTATTAAAAAATTATAATTGCACTTTAGAAAAACATGATTATAAAGATAATGTAGATATTTATTATATAGATGATGTTATAAACTTTTCTACTAACTTTTATAACAAAGAAACTGAAATTATTGATGGAATAAGATTTCAAACATTAGATTCTATTATAGAAATGAAAAAAGATTTTAATAGAGCTAAAGATATAGCAGATATTGAAAGAATAAATACTTATTTTAACAAAAAGAGTTAAAACCCTTTTTATTACTAAAATGTTAACAAACCTAGAAATTTTTCATCTAGGTGTATCAACATTCTAAAAAGCTGTAAGATTCATTTACCTTACAGCTTTTTTTGTTATTTACGAATATTTAATTTTGCAATAATATCTCTATATCTCTGTATATCTTTTCTTTCAAGATATTTAAGCAATCTTTTTCTCTTACTAACCATAATTAAAAGTCCACGTCTTGAATGTTCATCTTTTTTGTGTACTTTTAAATGCTCAGTTAACTCATTGATTCTTTCAGTTAAAAGTGCAATTTGCACTTCAGCAGAACCAGTATCGTTAGCTACTCTAGCATAAGTTGATAAGATTTCAGCTTTTCTTTCTTTAGTCATTATTTTTTCCTCCTTTTTTTCATCTTGCCTATATCCAAGAAAAAACTCGAGGTGTGTAATTTCCTAGAAATAGGTGCTATATATAAATAATTGAAAATATATATTCAATTTATTTATCAACATTATTTCCCTTGAATATATGGATATGGATTTACAGGTACTCCATTAAGTCTTACTTCAAAGTGTACGTGTGGTCCTGTTGTATAACCAGTCATACCAATCTCAGCAATCTTTTGCCCTTCTGAAACTTGTTGTCCAACTTTTACTAAAAGTTTACTACAGTGTGCATAATAAGTTGTCATTCCATCGCCATGATTAATCTTTACGTGTAAACCATAACCTGAGCCCCAACCTGCGAAAGTTACTGTTCCTGATCTATATGCATAAATAGCTGTACCAATAGCACCACCTAAATCTATTCCTGTATGTCCAGCATATCCCATAAATGCACAATTTACTCTTCTATTTACAGTTGGCCATACTCCAGACCCTGTAGCCGCTACTGATGATGGTCCAATTGAAGCTGCTGTTTGTACATATGTTTTATTATTAACAGTTGCTTTTGGAGTAGTAACTGGTTTATTTCTATCAACAATATCTTTCAAAATATTATCTGCTCTTTCAATAGATGTCATTTCTCCTAGTTCAGAAACCTTTTCAACTTTAACCTCTGTTTTTAATTTTGACACTTCTTTTTTCAAGCTTGAAGCATATTTATTTGCTTCATCTTGAGTATTAAATGTCATTTTGTTTTCGCCATTAACTGCAACATTATATATTGTATATTCAGTTTTAACTTCTGCTCTTAAATTTGTGTACACATTTTGATCTGCAATTACGCTATCTCTAACATAACTTGTTTCAAATGTAGGTTCGTAGTCTAAATATACCTTTACATTTGGATCAATACTTTGCTTTTCAGCTACCAAATCATTATATACTTCATCAAATTGTTGTTCATCAGAAAAATATCCAACAAACTTTCCATTTAAATATGCTTTTACTGCTGGCTTATAAGTATTAAGTACAGTTACTAAAACAGCACTAAATATTAAAGCGATAGTAAAGACAGTGAAGAATATAAATCTTATGGTACTGAGAACGCTTTTCTTTTCCATAATAAAAATTTACACCTTCCTTTTATTTGGCTACCATATAATTATAACATAAATTATATTTATTGTCAAATTTTACATTTTTATATATGTCCAAATCGAAAAGATTTTATCATATATTATATTATATGTCAAGTATATTACAATATTTTAACATTGTAGTATAAAATGCTGAAATTTTAGCTTTTTATACTATAAAATATTGTATTTTTAAAAAAGATATTGTATAATTAAATTTGTAAAATTATATAATTAATTTAGAAGAAAGGAGCAATATATATGTTACCGATTTGGTCTATATGGTTAATCCTTTGTGGCTTATTTCTTATAATAGAGATATTCACTGTATCTTTTCTAATGTTTTGGCCTGGTATTGGTGCATTTCTTGCTTTTATTACAAATATATTAGGATTTTCTTTTCCAGTTCAACTTGGCGTATTTGTAATATCAACAGCTTTAATGATAATATTTATGAAGCCACTAGTAGCAAAAATATTTAAAACTAAAGATGTTCCTATGAATAATAACGCAATCATTGGTAAACAAGCTACAGTTGTAAAAGAAATTGATAATGTAAATTTAAAAGGACAAGTAAAAGTAAATGGTGAACTATGGTCAGCTATATCAGATGATGATAGTATAATAAATGAGAATGAAACTGTAGAAGTTTTAGCAATAGATGGTGTTAAATTAAAAGTTAAAAAAGTTGGATAGGGAGGAAAAATTATGGAAATATTTTTTATAATCTTATTACTATTTATTTTAATAGTAGCAGCTTGTTCAATAAAAGTTGTAAGACAATCTGAAGTTAGAATTATTGAGCGTTTAGGTAGATATCATAAAACAGCTGAAGCTGGTCTTAATTTCATAGTACCTTTTATCGATAATGTTAGAGCTGTAGTTAGTTTAAAACAACAAACAATGGATGTAACACCTCAAAGTGTTATAACTAAAGATAATGTTACAATAACAATTGATACTGTTGTATTTTATCAAATAACAGAACCTGCAAAAGCAGTTTATGAAATTGAAAGTTTACAAAAAGGTATTGCATACATTGCAATCACAACAATTCGTGATATTGTTGGTAAAATGGATTTAGATAGTACATTTAGTTCAAGAGATATGATAAACAATCAACTTAGAACTATACTTGATGAAGCAACAGATAAATGGGGTTGTAAAGTTGATCGTGTTGAAATTAAAGATATTAAACCACCTGTTGATATTAGAGATGCAATGGAAAAACAAATGAATGCTGAAAGAAATAAAAGAGCTACAATACTTGAAGCTGAAGGTAAACGCCAAGCAGATATTACATTAGCTGAAGGTAAAAAACAAGCTACAATACTTGAGGCTGAAGCAGAACGTGAATCTAGTATTAGACGTGCACAAGGTATTAGAGAATCTAAAATACTTGAAGCCGAAGGTAATGCTGAAGCAATAAAAAAAGTAGCAGATGCAAAAGCACAAGAAATAAACTTAGTGTATTCTGCTATAATGGATACTAAACCTGATCAAAATTTAGTTGCTATTAAATCATTAGAAGCATTAGAAAAAGTAGCAGATGGAAAAGCAAATAAAGTATTTATCCCATTTGATGCATCTAAAGCAATGGGAGCACTTGGAGCAGCAACAGAAATAATAAAAGGCGATAAATAAAATATAATAAAAAGAGTGAAATATAACAAAATATATAAAATTTCACTCTTTTTATTTATAAAATTTATAGTATAAAAGATAACCAAATACCATTAATAATAGAAATATTGACTAAATAAGAAATAGATGTATAATTATGTATATAAGTGAAAAGAGAATTGTTATTAAAAAAAATAGTAATGCAATTTGGACAGGAGTTTTTACAGCTATATGTCTTATTTGTTATTTCCTTATTCCTGCCACTAAAAATTTTGAAGGATTTAAAAATGCTGGTTTAATATTAATAGGAGCAACTTTAGCTTATCTATCTGATGCAATACCAAGAAATAAAAATGACTAATAACAATAGGAAAAATAAAGTTATATAAAAACCTAACAGAGTATATATTAAACTCTGTTAGGTATTTTTTTACTTTAATTGTTTAGGGAATTCCTTAGCAATATTGTAATTTAAATATTTTTCATTATCTGTTACTTCATAAAAGCTTCCATCATATTCTTTAAATTCAATATTTGCATTTTTATCAGATATTCTTGCCTCAAGAACTAATTTATTTTCTGCTTCTTCAAAGTCATCTACTGTATAATAAATATAATCTTTTGAAAAATAATATCTTCTTTTCTTTATTGTACTTCTTGTTTTATCTGCTTCTTTTAAAAGGAGATTATACATCTCATAAGTTATACTTTGTTCTTTTGTACCTATACTATTATCTCTATATTTAACAGTATAATAATATACATATTGTCCTTCAAGCCCAATTTTCCTTAGTCTTCTTTCAATATTACTATCACTTGATACCAAGTATGTCTGCTCAACATCCCTATATTGTGGATTAAATTTATTAATTATATTTAAAAAGCTTTTTTTATCTACAATATATTTCTTCTGCCATATACTTGGAATTGCTAAATTTAAGTATTCAAATATACTATTTACTACCCTTTGCTTTTTCATTTCAAAATCAGTAGAATTATCGATATACATTATATTTAAATGTCCATAATACGCAGATTTTATATTTTCCTCTGTTTTTCTTGCCTCTTCTATTGTTTTTTCGCCTCTTTGTATATTATTATCGCAACTATATGCATATTCTGCACCATATGCAGCAGTTACAAGATGCACAATCATATCATAACGCGAAAAAATATCAAGCTCACTTAAATTAAATTCAGCAATCAATTTTTCCCATTCCTCTTTAGTAATATACGCCTTATTATCTATCATACACCTGTCAAGTAATAATACAAGTGGCCTATCTGTTTTATAACTTATACTTTGTACCATATTTTCCCAAAACAATTGATATTTCATTATAGAGCGCTGAAATTCTATAGTATCTACCACATTGCTTTTAACACTTATACCACTATTCATTACTGCAGTTGCTCCCTCACTAATTACAACCACCTCAAAGCCTGCTGATAACAAGCATTCAATGCAATAAGGAAGTGCTGTTGTTTTTCCTGCACCAGGTCCTCCAGTTAATACTATCTTTTTTAAAGTTTTATTCTTTCCAAGAATATATCTTTCATTACTCTTCTTCATTTTTATTACTCCTCCTTAAATTTAAGTTTGATTTATACTTTACTTGCAAACCAATTATATCAAAGTATATTGATTATGTCAAACACTCTTGATATATTTTTGCCTTATAAAATAATTAAATTTTAACTATATCAATTTTTATACTTTTTTACGAAGTATATTCAAAAAACACTGATATAATTTATTAATACCAGTGTTTCTTGATTATTTAACTTTTACATTTTCTTCTCCAAAAGCAGTCTTTAGTCTTTCTATTGTCTCATTTGCAGTATTTAACCAATCAGCTCTATTTAGTAACCTTAATTTATTAGTACCTTCATAAAAAATATATACTGGTACATTTCCTTTAAATTCTCCTTCAAGATTTAAAATATAATCAATTACTCTATTTTCAAGTTCAACTTTATCTTTTGGTAATCGTATATATATCTTATTGCTTTTAGTCAATAATTCGATATTTGAAGCAAGTATCTTTGCTTTTTCATTTTCTTTTATATTAATCTTTCCAGTAATTTTTAAAATATTATCTTTTTGCAACATATCCACATACTTAGTATATATATTTGGAAATACGACCATTTCAATACTTCCATACATATCATCAACAGTACCAAACATCATTTGTTTGCCATTTTTAGTAGTTAGCACCTTTTTCTGAGTAAGTATACCACAATATGTTTGGGTTGTTTCATCATAATTTACTTGCTGTTTATCTTCTATTATATCTACTTCATCTTCAGACTCTTTTCTACTTTCATTTAATTCTTTACTTGTTATTGTAGCACTTTTTTTTATATAATCTGCATACTCATCTAGTGGATGTCCTGATACATACAGTCCTAGCATTTCCTTTTCCATTTCAAGTAATTCTTTTTTAGTAGGTTCTTTACCACATTTTTTTATCTCTATTTTATTTGTATTAAGAGACGAGTCCATATCAAATAGATTTATTTGATTTATATAATTATTTTTCCTTGTTTCATTAACATTATCAACAATTGCTTCATAAGACTCAAGTAAATCATATCTATTTAATTCATTTTCTATCTCATCAAATGCTCCTGCCATAATTAGACTTTCTATACATTTTTTATTAACAATATCACCAGCTACTCTCTGACAAAAATCTACGAAGCTTACAAATTTACCTTGCATTTTTCTATTTTGTACAATCTCTTTAATTGCATTCTCACCGACATTTTTAATTGATACAAGTGCAAATCTAATCTTTTTATTAATTACAGCAAACTTAGCATAACTTTCGTTAATATCTGGTTTTAACACCTCAATACCTAAATTTTTACATTCTTCTATATACTCAGGGATCTTACTTAAATTACCAAGCATACTATTCATTAATGCTGCCATAAACTCGTGTGGAAAATGTGCTTTTAAATATGCTGTTTGATATGCTACCACTGCATATGCTGCAGCGTGCGATTTATTAAATGCATACTTTGCAAATTCTGCCATTTCATCAAATATTTTATTTGCACTTGCTTCATCTATATTGTTTTTTATCGCACCTTGTACAAATATATCACGCTCTTTTGCCATTACATCTAGCTTCTTCTTTCCCATAGCTCTTCTTACCAAGTCTGCCCTACCTAAGCTATATCCTGCTAAATCTCTAAATATTTGCATAACTTGTTCTTGATATACCATACAACCATAAGTAACTTTTAATATTGGTTCTAAAGATTTATGTGTATATATAATATCATTCTGATTATTTTTATTTCGTATATATCTTGGTATTTGATCCATAGGTCCAGGTCTATATAACGAAATCATTACGATAATATCTTCTAAAGAATCAGGTTGCATTTTAACCATCATTTGCCTAAAACCTTGACTTTCCATTTGAAAAATACCAGTAGTTTTACCTTCGCACAACATTTTAAATGTAGCTTTATCATCCATGTCTTTTCCAAAATCTACTTTTATACCATGTATCTTTTCTATTAACTTTAATGCATCTGATATAACTGTAAGTGTCCTTAAACCTAAAAAGTCCATTTTTAAAAGTCCTAATTCTTCTAAAATCGTCATTGTATATTGTGTAGATACAACATTCTGACTTTCATATAATGGCACATAATCTACAACTGGATTTTTAGTTATAACTACACCTGCTGCATGAGTTGATGCGTGCCTTACAAGCCCTTCTGCTTTTTTTGCCATATCAATTATATTCTTAACTTCATCATCAGTATCATACAGATTTTTAAGTTCACTGTTTATTTTTAAAGCCTCATCTATTGTCATTTTTAATGTATGTGGTATCATTTTTGCAACTAAATCAGCCTTTTGATATGATATATCAAGTACGCGTGCTACGTCTCTTACTGCTGCTCTTGCAGCCATTGTACCAAATGTTATTATTTGTGCAACATGATCTTGCCCATATTTTCTTGCTACATAGTCAATAACTTCTCCACGTCGTTCATAACAAAAGTCAACATCAAAATCTGGCATACTAACTCTTTCAGGATTTAGAAAACGCTCAAATATAAGGTTAAACTTAAGTGGATCAATGTCTGTTATTCCTATCAAATATGCAGCTATAGAACCTGCTCCACTACCACGTCCAGGGCCTACTGATATACCAACTGATTTTGCATAATTTATATAATCTGCAACTATCAAGAAATAATCAATATATCCCATTTTATCTATTATAGATATTTCATATTCAAGTCTATCAATAACCTCTTTATTCTCTTTACTACCATACCTTTTTTCTATACCGTTATAGCAAAGATTTCTAAAATATTCTAAATGTGACTGGTTATTTGGTATCTTAAATTCAGGTAGAATTATTTTACCAAATTCAAAATTTACATTACACATATCTGCAATTTTCACAGTGTTTTCTATAGCTTCAGGCACGTTAGCAAATGCTTCTGCTTCTTCTTCAACACTTTTTACATAGAACTCATTTGTTTTAAATGTCATTCTTGTCTCATCATTAATAGTTTTCCTTGTTCCAATACACAATAAAACTTCATGAAAGTCATAATCTTCTTTATCAAGATAATGACAGTCATTTGTAGCTACAAGTCCAACAGAAAATTCTTTTGCAAGACTAATTAACTGCTGATTTACAAGTATCTGCTCTCTTAATTTATTATCTTGTATTTCTAAAAAATATCTATCAGTTCCAAAAATTTCTATAAATTCTTTTATAGTTTCTTTTGCACCTTCAATATTTGTATTAACAATTTGAGTTGCAACTTTTCCTGCAAGGCAAGCACTAAGACAAATTAGTCCTTCGTTATATTCTTTAAGTATATCCATATCAATTCTTGGTTTATAATAAAAACCTTCTGTATAACCTGCAGAACACAATTTTACTAAATTTTTATATCCTGTGTTATTCATTGCTAGAAGTATTAAGTGATTAGGTTCTGTATCTATTTTTCCTTGCTTTTCAAATCTACTTCTAGGCGCAACATATACTTCACAGCCAATAATTGGCTTTATTCCTTCTTTAACACATTCTTTATAAAACTCAATAGCACCAAACATATTACCATGGTCAGTTATAGCAACTGCTTTCATGTTCATATCTTTAACTTTTTTTACCAAGTCTTTTATTCTAATTGCACCATCAAGTAAACTATACTCGGTATGTACATGTAAATGCACAAAATCCATATTTCTCACCTTGACTTTATTATACTAAAATATCTGTTAGTTGTCCATATAATGCACCTAAAATATTTAATTAAAATACAAAAAAAGACCTGTGTATAAAACTAATACATAGGTCTTTATTAAATTACTCATTATCTCTTTTACTCAAGCACTCTTTATAGATATTTTCAAAGTCATTATAATTTGTTTCATTTATATAAACTTCGACTCCATTATAATAAACTATAATATTTTTTGAATAACTATGTATTGGTATATAGGAATCTTCCTTTATAGTTTGTACATATAATGGTAAATCTGTATAGTAATTAATTATAGCCTGTTGCACCTCTATTAAGGAACAATTAGGTAAAACAACATATTTTTTATTTTTTCCTCCATATAAATCACGCGCTTTTAATACCTTTTTATCATTTACTAAAATATACAATTCATCTATGTCATATTCACCACATTCTTCAACTTCAATTAACCTATTTAATGTACTCCGTGCTATATACATATTTTTATCACTTGGTGTCTTAGTAGTTAAAATCTGAAGTGGAGTAAATATTGCATTAATATTCAAAAAACTGCATATTCTTCTTACTGTAAATAATGGAAATTTAGTATTAACAAATATATAAAGTATATATGTAACAATATGTGTAAAAAATAAGTTAGTTCCACAATTTATATTAAACCGCGAAAACTTTTTTGCATCGTCAATACTTGGTAATACCTTCATTTTGTTATATGCGTTAAACATTTTATGCTCTGCTGAGTGATTTATTAAACATTCTTTATTAAAACTTATTACTATATTACGTATTATTGTTCCAACTGTTATAACTGTATATAATACAAACATAAATGTAGCAAATTTCTTTATAAAAAAACATTCGAATATACACAACAGAACTGTTTCTATTATAAATATTAAAAAATTTATAAATTTATTTTCTTCTAATTTATTTAAAAACCGCATTATAGCATAATCATTAGAATCATCGCAGTTAATTTTAAAATTAAGAAAATGTCCTATAAGTTTACTTTTTACGCTGTAATTATCTGCTTTAAACGCAATACCATCTTTTGCGCTTATTCCTCCAATTACTTTAATCATAAGTCTATTCCTCCTTAATAAATTATTATTATAGTTTAAAATCTACATATTTGTTAAATATTATATCATATTTTTATATTTAATTCAAGTTTTATGTCACTTTTTTCTTGACACAAGCAAAATATATGGTATAATTAACTTACGTAAAATTATAGGCTATTTATATAATTATAGATGGAGGGAAATAATTATGAATGTTATAACAGATATTTTTAACAAAGAAAACTGTACTATAACTCAATACAGTGAAAACGTAAGTTATTTTAGTAATGGTGACCGAATAAAAATAAAATACATCAATGAAAATGAAATTATATTATTTATTGACATGACAGGTCAGAATATTCCTTCTTCCATCGAAATTGAATTTACACTTAAAGATAAAATAACTGGTTGTTTAAATCTTATAATATCAAAACTAGCTAAATGCAGTACGTTCTTTATTAACTTATATACTAACAAAGATAATAGAGGGCAAAATGTCATTTTAAATAATAAACAATCACCTATAAATATATCTTTAATAAATTCTAATAAAATTATTTTTAAAATAGCCAAAAATGAAAATGAAAATAAATGTGGTTATGTAAAAATAAAATGCGTTTAAGTTAATAATTTTATTTAAAGGGGGAAATGAAAATGGCTAATATAAGTTTTTTTAAGGTATTAAAAAGTAATATAAAATGTGCTATTTGTAAAGATAAATTTTGTGCTTTAAGATATTTTCCTATGCGGAGAAAAAGAGTCGGAACACATTATTTAGTATGTCCTAAGGACCAAGAAAAAAGAGTTAAAAATGTTTTAAAAAGGCCACTTCCATAACTTAAAAAAGGAGGAAATAAAAATGAATAATACAAGTTTTTTTAAGGTATTAAAAAGTAATATAAAATGTGCTTTTTGTAAAGAAAAAAACTGTACCTTAAGATATTTACCTGGACACAGAAAAATGGTCGGAACACATTATATAGCATGTAATAAAGAATTTGAAAAAAGATCTTTTAATATCTTAAAAAGACCCCTTCCATAAATATCTTATATAAAAAATGTACTATCTTAAATTAAGATGGTACATTTTTTCTTACGCTTCTATATCTTCTCTTAATAAATAAATCATAACAAGATTTGGAATTATCATCAGTGCATTTGCAATGGACGATATACTCCAAACAATATTAAGTGCTAGTATTGCACCAATAAATACACACACGGTATAAATTACCTTATATATTTTTTCTATCTTTTTATTACCTTTAAATAAAAATTTTATTCCTATAAGTCCATAATAACTCCAACATGGGATAGTTGCTACAGCAAATATAACAAGTGAAAATGTGAGTAAATAATCTCCATAAGGAATCAAAGAAAAAGCTTTTTGAGTTAAATCACTTGCATTAGTAGCTATATTAAAGAATCCACTTGAAACTAACACTATTCCAGTTATAGTGCATAATAACACTGTGTCTATAAAAACACTAGTTGAAGCAATAATTGATTCTTTTTTTATATCGTTTCCTTTTACTGTTACATTAAATAAAGGAGAACTACCCATTCCTGCTTCATTGGAAAATAGTCCTTTTGAAAGACCTGCATTTAATGCTTTAACTATAGTTAATCCAAATATTCCACCGTGTTACTGCTTTAAATGAGAATGCTTCTTTTATTATTAACTTTATACTTGGTATTATATTAAATCTATAAATATATAATAATGCAATACACATAAAAATATACACAATAGTTGCAATAGGCACTAAAAAACTTGAAATATTTGATATTCTTTTTTCATCTCCAAATACTACATATGCACAAGTTATAGTAATTATAACAGCAAGTAGGTATTTATTAACACTAAAAGTTTCATTTATTGAACTTGCCATAGCATTTGATTGAATCATTGATCCTATTCCAAATGATGCAATTATAACAAATATACTAAACAGCATTGCAAGTATTTTTTTATTTAATACATTTTTTAATACATACATTGTCCCACCAAAATAGCCATTTTTAGTACTATGCCTATACTTTAATACTAAATAAGTTTCTGCATATTTTGTAGCAATTGCAAAAATTCCAGATATAAATATCCAAAATATACTACCAACACCACCTAGCATAATTGCAGAGGCTACCCCGATTATATTTCCTGTCCCTAAAGTTGCAGCTAATACTGTCATTAATGATTTAAAAGAGGATACTCCCTTTTTATTTTTTTCTTTTATATTTGGTCTAAACATTAATTTTAAACCTTTTAACGTATATTTTTGTGGATATTTAAGTTTAATTGTAAAATATATATGAGTAAACATTAAAAGTAAAACAAGTGGCATACTCCATATTAATTCTTCTAGCTTTAAAATAAAATCTGCCATTATATCACCAATATTAATTATATGCAGATTATATTTTTTTATCTTTATTAAAAAAAACAAGCTATAATTTTTTTATATTATAGCCTGTCTTATCTTATTTAACAACAAATTCAATATTTTCACTTGTAAATATATTAGTATTATATTCAAGTGTTATTTTACTTGCATTTTGAGGTACTTCAAAATATACACTTCCACTTGCTTTTTTACCACTTGAAATAGTTGCAGATAAACCATCATCTAAATCTAAAGTATAAAATGCATCACATGCTACATCATCTGCATAACATTTATAGTCATAATTTGAAACATACTCATCTGAAGTACCTATGTTTTCAATATCAAAAGTCGCTTTAATAACCTTGTAACCACTTTTTACATTTGCATATTTACCATAATTTTTAAAGTCTTGATCAGCTGAAACAAATGTTATTTTTATATTATTATTTGAAAATGTTTCTCCTACATTAAAACTTGTCTTTTCTTCTTGAACATTATTAGCTGATGTAGATGTTTCAGTATTAACTATTTCATTAGAATTCGCATTATTATTATTATTTGTACTTGTATTTGTAGTAGTGCTATCTGAATTTGCTATTACAAATACCCAAAATATAATAAATACTATTGCTAAAGTTGATAATACTATACCAGCTATGCCTTTTCCTGTAGACTCTTTCTTCTTTGAACAATTAATAGTTTCAACTATACCTAAAACTAAACCTACAATAGCAGGTACTAAAGCAATTATACCGATAAAAGGTACAAATCCTATAACTATTGATACAATTCCTAAAATTAAAGATGCAATTCCCATAATAAAACTCCTTTCTTATATATGAAAATTATATCATATAATGTTATAAAAAGTACTAAAAAGGTGTTTAAATTATGTAATTTAATTATAATGTAAATATTGTTATTTTAAATAATAAAGAAATGAGTTTTGTAATAAATACAAAACCCATTTCCAAAATCTTTTTTTACCAACACCAATAAATATTATATATAAACACAGCAAGCATAACAAGTGTAAATATTATACAAAAGAACATAATAATCACACAAATAGAAACATTAACATCATAGGACTTGCAATAGTATAATTTATCATTTTTTAAACATATCCCTGTCTTTGTCTTTATTACTTCGTTATTGTTCTCTTGTATACTTTCCGTATTTTCATCATTTGGAATAACTTCTTTTTCCAATTTATTAATGAATAACGCATTCTTTTTGGTATATAATTCAAAATTCTCTTTATCAATATTTCTAGTTATATAAATATCCAAAAGTTCTGTTAAATCATTTGACTGAAGTTCAACTTTTTCTCCTCTGCTATAATCAAAATACTTAGTTGATATTTTATCAGATTTTATGTTAAAATCTATTTCAAGTTTGTTCAATATATCAAGTAATTCCTTTTCATCTGTAGTTTCTTTTGTAATGATATACTGTTGATAATATTCATCTATATTTTTAGTATAAAATATTTTTGAACCTGCATTTATAGCCATTATAAAGAATGTTATAAGCATGGCAAGTATAATACCTGAAATAGTAGCACCTACTTTATTTGCATCCATATTATCTCCTCCTAAATTATTATTTGGTAATTGCTTATTTTGACATATTGTATCATAATTTTACATAAAATGCAACACTTCCAAAAAAACTGATATAGATTTATCCATCTATACCAGTTTTATTTCTATGTTTTAACAACTTTTGAAACAATTATTGTAATGTCATCTTCTAACAAGCCTTTGTTTTCTTTTACAACAAATTTCCTTAACTCTTCTGCTATTATTTTACTATTTTTACTTTTATCAATAGTTGATAAGTGTGTTTTAAAGTAATTATCATTTATATCCATGCCATCTTTTACTACACCATCTGAAATTTGCACTACAATACTACCTTCTTTTAGCTTTTTAGCAATAGGTAGATAATCAGTATCTTTAAGAATACCGATTGGCATAGTAGCCGTATTAATGGTAGTTATCTTTTCATCTTCAATTATATAAGTTGGAGCAGAACCAAATTTAACAAAATGAGCTTCTGCATTTTTCAAGTCTATAATTGAAGCATCTATTGTTGAAAAGTTTTCGTCATCAGATTTTAACTTTATTACACTATTTATTATATCAATTGCTTTATCTTCACTAAAGCCACCTTCAAGTAATTTTTCAAGCATATTTACAATTGTATGTGAAGCTTTTGATGCAGTTTTTCCAGAGCCCATACCATCACTTATTACATTTAAACGTTTTAAATCTGAAAGTTCCATAGATAGATAAGAATCTCCAGATATTTCTTCACCAGATTTTATTTCAGAAACTATTGATGACTTAACATCAAAATCAGGTTTTGATACAAGTTTTATTTTAGATTTTTCCTTTTTACTACTATTTATAATAAGTTTAATTGCCATAGTTTGTTCTAATATATTTGAGGAAATATCTACTATTTCTTGTTTTTGAGCATCAATATTTGTTAAAATATCTGTTACAAATATATACTCTATGCTATCTCCTTCTCTTTTAAAACTATCTTCATATACAATATATCCATAAAACTTCAATTCATCTCTTAGTTTTTCAAGAGATTTATCTTTAACTATCATATTATCTTTTATATTTTTAGCAACATCTGATAATATTTTTGATACTTCTTTGTATTGATTTGATATTTTCTCACTATTTTCTTGTTCTTTTTTCTTTAACATCCTAGTTAATTTCATACTGTTATATATTTCTGTTATATTCTCTATCATGTCTTCTGGGATATAACATTTAAAGTCTAACATAGATGCATCTAACTTTTCATTATTTTCTAATTTTTTGGAAATAAAGTCAACTTTTTTACTTAGTTTTTTCTCATCTATACAATTTCTTTTTTCTTTACAGTCAATACAATTATTCTCTATATAATCTGTTATATATTTATTTATAACATCTCTTGTTTCTTTTAAATCTTGAGGTGTATTTTCTAATTTTACATTTGATAAGCTTTCAAATACTTCTGAAAGCGCACCTATTTTTTCTTTAGCATTATTACTACTTGAAAGCATATTCTCATAAGTTTTATCTAATGTATTATTTTTATTAAATAACTTATCTAATCTAAATTCAAAGGATTTAGGCATAAATAGCAAACTAATTGATGCAATTAATATCTCACTTAATCTTACTGTTAATTCTGAAAAGCCACTTGAATAATAACTTATATATATATTGCCTAGTATAAAAGCAATTATCACTGGTATCTTACCAAATTTACTAAATATTCCAGCAAGTCCACCACTTATAGCAAGAGATACTACAAGCGACATATTTGCATCAGTTATTCCAGTTAATAACAGCCCTATAAGAAGTCCTGAACTTGCACCAAGAATAGCACCATTTTTCCAACCATATATAAGTATAAGTACCATAACTAATATATTATATATTGAAAAATTAAAAACTGATATATTCTTAAATACAGAAAGCCCTATTGCAAGTAATGTTATCATAGCAATACTTTCCTCTTTAGAATAAATATATGATTTCCTTAAATTAAGAAGTACTGCCATACCAGGTACAAATATAAAATAAATTATTGCTATAACTAAAGCACTAGTTAAAATACTTAATATACTAGTAAAAAATGTACCAGCTATAATATTTGAGACTATCTCTACTAAGAAATATGAGCATATTAATTTTATAAATACACTATACTTTTTACTAATTCCTTCTATATTAATCAGTGCTGTGATAAGTGAAAACACTATAAAAAGTGCCACTATTTTTATAAGTGTAAATGTTGTTACTGAACTAATTAAAAGTCCAATAATTGAGGATATAAGTACAAGTAATAATGGTATATTAAATACACTTGCAACACCAAATAGTACCACACTAAATGGTTCATATTCACCTATAAATGTTTGAGAAGCAAGTAGTATAGAAAAAATAACGAAAATTATATTAGGGATATTAAAACCTTTTTTTATATAATCTATTACAAGTGATACTTTTTCTCCTACTTCACTATCTAAATATTTTTCCAAAATCATATATTATATACACCTCTTTTGTTACTTTTAATATCATATATTTTACTACATATAATTATATTTTTTTGTCGTAATTTATATATTGCATGAAATAATTTAATTTTTTTATATAATATATAAAGTAGTCTAAAGAAACTTTAGACTACTTTTCTTATCTTAACTATTTACTTTTTCTTTTCTTGGTCTTCCAACTTTTCTTTTTGTTTCTTCTTTTATACCTTCATCTATATTATTTACTTCGTCATTTTTTACTTCAATTTCTTTTTCTTCTATATTGCCTTTTCTAACTCTTTTTTTAGAAGTAGAAGATTTAGCTTCTTTTTCTTGTTCCTCGTCCTTTTTATCAGTGTCGATATCATCCTGAGATTCTTGAGTTTCTTCAGTTTCTTTATTCTCAGTATCTTCAACCTCTTCTATATCTTCAACATCTTCTATATCTTCTTCCTCATCACTAGAATCTATATCTTCAAGTTCAATATTATCAGCGACAAGTTCCTCAAGTTCTTCATCCTCATCTGCTTCTATTTCTTCATTTTTATCTATATCTGAACTTAATATTTCTTTTACACTATCATTATTAGTTGATTCTAAAGCTCTTTTTTCAACAAATAAATCTAATTCATCTGTTTGTTCATTTGCAAGTAATTTAGAATATTCTAAATATTCATCTTCTGTTGCAATACTTCTATGTACATCATTTACCATTGTCTTTATTTTTGAGTCATATACCTCTTTATATATACCAATGTAATCTTTTATATTAATTATACCATTTGCTAAACTTTCATCATATATACCTTGTATTTTCTCAAATATTTTATCAATTACTTTAAAATACCTATATGAATTTTTACAAATATTAATTACAAGATTAAATTCGTACATATGCTTATCAATATCTGATTCAATTCCTTTAATCATTGTTTCAATAACAAATTCTATTAACTCTCTTTCATCAGATGGAAGTTTTGATATATCATAGTTATCATTTATATAACTTACATAGTCATCTACTGTTTCAAATAATTTGCTATATAATTCTTCAGTATATTCATCTGTTTGAAGTTTAGTATCTATATCTTCTGCAAGTTTAATTAAATTGTTATATCTTATTGATTTTCCTTCATCTTTTATATTTTGCTTAACAGCATCAATTGCTGATGAAATTGCTAATAAATTATATTTGATATCTTCTCTTGACTTAAACTTTGCTCTAGTTACTCTATCGTATTCCATTTCTAAAAATACTCTTTGTAACTCTAATCTTTCTATCTTATCTGTTGAATTAATTTTTTCTACTATATCTTGTGGATAAGATATTTTTAGTTCATACATCTCTCTTTGCATAATATCATATTGATATTTTACAAAAACTATTTCTCTTAATATATTTTCTTGGTATAACTTTTGTTCGTCGCCTTCTGTTTTGTGAATAACTGATAAATGTTCGTCTATTGCTCTGTTCATTTTATTCATATTTACCATTATTACTACGCTTTGTATTACTCTATCAAAAAGATTGACTTTTCTTTTTGAACCTACAACTATATCAGCCATATACTTGCCCCTCTCTTTACCAAAATTTATTACATATAATTGTTTGCATTATTATTCACTTATATTATATCTTTTTTTGAAATTATTTCAAGTGTTTGGAGGGAATTTTTACAAAAATGTTACAAAAATTATATTAAATAGAAATATATGTAAAATAATGTTTATTTCAAGCCATATTTTAATTATATCTACGCCATTTTACAGTTATTTTTTAGATATTTACTATTTATTTTATGTGACTTTTAGTTTATACTATATATGGGAAAATAAACAAAAATGGAGGAAACAAATGATAAAAGACATATGTTTCATAGTTATTGGATTTATTCTTTTAATTATAGGGGCAGATGCCTTAGTAAAGGGCTCTAGCAATTTAGCTAAAAAATTCCATATTCCAGAAATTATAATTGGACTTACTATAGTATGTATTGGTACTTCTATGCCCGAACTTATAATTACGATTACATCTGCATCAAAAGGCTATACAGATTTAATAGTTGGTAACGCAATTGGAAGTAACCTTTGTAACATTTTACTTATTCTAGGTATTGCTGCTATTTTAAAACCTGTAAAAGTAGATAAAGATATTAAAAATATACATTTGCCTATTGCATTATTTTCTACTATTTTTGTACTTCTAATTGGTAATCTATCATTTGGTAGTGGTAAATTTATTATTGGTAGAAGCGAAGGTTTTATTTTACTTTTACTATTTTTAGTATATTTTGCATATCCTATAATTATCGCGGTTAAAGATATTATAAAAGTTGAACATCAAAAAAGAAAGCCTAGAAAAGATATTAGTGTTATTACATCTGTATTTCTTATTATAATTGGTATTTTTATGCTAAAGTATGGTGGTGATTTTGTAGTAGATAGCTGTGAAAATATAGCTTTAACCTTTGGAATTAGTCAAAGAATTATAGGGCTTACTATTATAGCAATAGGTACATCACTTCCAGAACTTGTTACTACTATTATTGCTACTTTAGAAAAAGATACTAATATTGCAATTGGTAATTTAGTTGGTTCGTGTATGTTAAACTTACTACTTGTAATTGGAGTTGGTGCTGTTATAACACCATTAGTATTTTCAATTGAGTTTAATATAAATTTAGCACTTCTTGCCTTTGCAATACTTACAGTATGGCTTTTTTCAAATACTGGTAAAAAAGATACAATTACTAGTGCAAATGGATTAATTCTTTTATTTATGTTTTTTATATATGTTGCAAGATTATTTGTTGGATAAGAAAAACTGGGCAAAGTTAATTTATACCCAGTTTTTTTATATATTAAAGTGTACTATTCTTTCTACATACACTCATGTAATTACAGTATTTGCAAGGATCTTTTCTTTTATTTGGTGCTATTTTTACAACACCGTTTAACATATCTTTTCCTATATTTGAGATTATTTCTTCTACTTCATTTGTAAGTTTTATAAACTCATCTTGTTCTAATGCTTTTTTACTATCCCCATTTAGTGAACGCTTAGTTATATCTATCATCCTATTTTTAGTATCATCTATTTTTTTATCCATTTTATTAAGTATTTCTATGTCTTTTACAAATAAACCTTTTAGTCTTAATTTATTTATTATTTCTGCTTTAAGTTCTTCATCATTACTTTCATAACTTTTAACATTTATTAAACTGTCTGATAGATTAAAATATACACAAGCTGAAGGTAGTACAAGTTTTTTATCAGCTTTACAGTTTTTCATAAATACTGTAAGATATGTTATTAACTGCAAAGATATTCCTTCTTTTATATCATCTATTGAAAGATTCTTTAAAGATGATTTATAATCTACTACTCTAATATATTTTTTTTCATCATCTTCATAAATATCAACTCTATCTATTTTTCCAATTAAATTCATATAGCATTCATCATTTATCTTTATTTTAAATGGTGCAATTATACTGTTATCTTTAAATTCTATCTCATAACCATACGGTTTAAACTCACTCTGATTAAAACTTTTTGCAATTATTGCTACTACATTTTTCATTGTACTTACTAGTTTTTGCTTTAATATTACATATTTGATATTATCTTTATGCTTTTTTAATACTACATTAATTTCATCATCTATTATACTTTGCAGTATTTCTAAATATTCTTTCTTTAATATTTCGTTTTCATCTATTATTTCCTGCCAATATATATTATTCTTTAGTAAATATTTAGAAAAATCTTCTAGTACATTATGCATAAAAGTACCCGTATCAAGAGATGTTATTTCATATTCTGCTCTTGGATTTATATTTAAAGAGTATTGCATAAAATATGAAAACGGACATTTTTTAAATAATTCTAGTCTTGATACACTTGTTGTAAGTAAGTTACCATATATCATTTCTACACTGTTTTTATTTAAAGGCTCATCATTTTTTGTATAATTTAATACCTGATTATATACATGGTTATCTTTAAAATAATTGTATAAAGCTATTTCTTTTTTATCAATATTTCCATTTGAGATATTACTTGCCAGTTTTCTAAAAGCCTGCTCTTTTGAGTATATATCATACTCATCTTTTTCTTTATCTACAACATCACCAATTATTTGTATATCTAAGCATTGTTTAATTAAAGTAATTAAATTTGAAGGTCTTAATGCTTTTCCAGTTGTATCACTTGAAAGTATTGATACATTAAGTACTTCAAGTGTATTTGATATTGCCTCATAAATATTATATAGCCCCATATTTAACTTAGATAAACTTGTTTCTTTAAATTCAATATTTTTATTACTTAATTTTTCTAATTCATAATCTGAGAAAAATATATCTTCATCTACATTTTTTGGAAATACACTTTCATTTACTTGAACAAAATATGTGATTTTTTTAGGCTTTAGTTTTGATACATTAATATCTACTATACTAACATTATCTATTGATGGTGGTATAGATTTTATATACATATCACTTAGTGAAATACTAAAAATTTGTGCAAATTCAGATATTTTTAATTCGCTATCTTGATATACTTTTAATATAGCATCGTAAATTTCATTTATTTTATCATATACTTGTTCTTCAAAAGATATATCTTCATTTTTTAGCTTTAACTTTTCATTTAGTTTATTATAATTTACAAATATATTATTTTTCTGTAAATGATTATATATATTAAGAATTATATCTTTAGCTGTAGAAATACTCGAAAAATTTACTTCATCATTAAATATCTCTAATATTTTCTTTCTTACACTATTTAATCTTTCTAAATCGTATATATGCTCTTTAGTAGATGTGTTATTTAACTCTAATTTTTTATTTAAATTATATTTGTATATATTAAATTCATGAGCATAATTTTCTAGTTCAAATATATCTTCCTCATCTATATCATTTAAACCTAATTTTAATATTGTAATAGCATTTTCATATGTTATTTTTGTTTTGTATATATCAAGTAATTTTTTTATATAGTCACATAGTTTAGAACTTTGGATATTCTTTTTATAATCTATATAGTATGGAATATTATACTCATAAAATATTTTCTTTATAACATGATTATAACTTTGAGTATCTGTTGTATATATAACAAAGTCATTATACTTATACCCCTGTCTAATCTTTTTTGATATATCTCTTGCAATATATCTTACTTCGCTATATATATTTTCTTTAAGGTATAATTTTACACTATCTTCAGTTACTTTTATCTTTTCGTTTAAATTAGCTGAAAATAAATTTTCACTTAAGAATTTTATACTTTCTTTTGATTTACTATAATTTTTATATAGAACATTATTATATACACTAATATTATTTTTATCACATATTTTAAGTAATCTTAAATATGTTTTATTTGCTACTTCAAATATATCATCAGTATTCCCACTTAATACATCAACAGCTGAGCTTATATCAGTAGTTAATGCTATGGTAATATTTGCCCCCAGTTTTATAAGGAGATCAATAAATTCTAATTCCTCATTTGTAAAATTGTTGTATCCATCAAAAAATATATTCTTTCCTTTAAATATATCACTTTGCTCTATATTTTGGGTAAAAAGTGTCATCTCACTTAAATTGTTTTTAAAAGTCTTACTTAATTCATCTAAATAAATAGTGTATATTTTTACTATTTCTTTTAGTTTCCCTTCTAATAATTTATCACTTAAGTTTAATTTACTATATTCTTCTATATTAACTTTCTCTCTTTGAAATATGTCAATATAATTATATAAGTTTTCTAAGAAGCCTTGCTTTAAGCATACATTTGAAAATATACTAAATATATCTTGATGTTCTAAAACTGTTTTTGCTAAAAGTAGTTTTTTATCTAATTTAGATAATCTATTACTTTCATAGTTTAAATTTCTATCTTTTAAATAGTCCATAACAAAAGAAGATATAGTGGTAATATTTGCGCCTATTATTCCATCTAAATCCAGTTCTTCCATAAATTGTTCTTCTGTTATAGCACGCTTTTGAGATGGAACAAATAATATATCTTCTATACCATTATCTATATCTTTCTTTATTTTCTCATATATGTATTTACTCTTTCCACTTTTAGATTTACCAAGTAAAAACTCTATTTCCAAATTAATCACCTATTTTAATCTTCTTTTATTTTTTCTTCATCTTCTTTGTTTTCAAAATCTGTTACAAGTAACTGTTCATCTTTTATCCTAACTTCATCAAAACTTGGTAGTTCTTCTACTGTATTTATACCACATGATTTCAAGAAATCACTAGTTACACTATATGCTGCAGGTCTTCCTGGTAAATTAAGTCTTGCCACTTCTTCTATTAGCCCACATTCAAGTAATCTACTTACAGAGAAATCGCTATTTACTCCTCTTATCTTCTCTATTTCTGACTTAGTTATTTTTGGGTTATATGCGATAATACTTAAAGTTTCCATTGCAGCATTAGATAAATTTTGTCTTTTGGTATTTTCTACAAATTTATTTACTTGTTCGTAGTATTTCTTGTTAGTTACAAGTTGATATTTATCATTTACTACGACTAAGTTAACTCCTGTTTTTTCGTTATATTTATTTGCTAAAGAATATATTGCCTCTTTAACATTTTCTTCTTCTACTTGCAAAGTATCAGAAAGTTCTTCAACTGATATTTCCCTTCCAAGTGCAAATAATACTGCTTCAACTATATTTTCTATATCTTCCATAACTTTATTTCTCCATTTCTTAATCAATAACTATATGTTACTACAAAATTTGCTATTTTACAAGTTTTTAATATATAGCTCTAATATAAATAAATTTCCATAATAAAATTAATTATCTATATACTTGTCATCAAGCAACCAGTCTATTAAATTTATTTTTCTTATTCCTTCAAAATCGGCATCTAAATCATCATCCATAGTTAATATATATTTTGGATAATTATCATTTATTTTTTTTAATGGTAATAATTCTCTTTGTAAAGTTTCCTCATCTCTAGTAGTTAGTGCTACTTGATAATAAATTGTATTTTTTGAGTTTTGTGCAATGAAATCCACTTCTAAATCATCAATTTTACCTATATATACCTTATATCCTCTTCTTAACAATTCAAGATATACTACATTTTCTATTATATGTCCCATATCTCTACCTGCTTTTTGACCTAACATATGGTATCTTAGTCCCATATCTACTCCATAATATTTTTCTTGTGTTTTTAAATGTTCTTTACCTTTTATATCAAACCTATTTACTTTGTATATAATATAACTATTTATTAAAGCTTCAATATAATTAGATATAGTATTATATGAATTGTTTTTATTTACTCCTTCAATACTATTACTTATATTTTTTATACTTGTTCTACTACCTATATTATCATATATATATTTTACTACTTTTTCCAATATAACCTTATCAGTTATTCCATTTCTTTGCATTACATCTTTAAATAATATTGTATTATATATTCCTTCTAAAAAAAGTTCAATATTACTAGGATTAGCCTTATATAATTCTATTGCTTGTGGAAATGAACTAAATTGTATATAATTTCTAAATTTCTTGTTTATATCACTTTTTTCATCAAATGCATGTAAATATTGTTTAAAAGACAGAGGCAACATTTTCACTTCAATATATCTCCCAGTTAGTAATGTAGCAAGTTCTGAAGAAAGCAAATATGCATTAGAACCTGTTATATATATGTCTAAGTTTTCATCTAAAAAAAGGCTATCTACTGTTTTTTCAAATTCATTAACATTCTGTATTTCATCAAGAAAAATGTAATTCTTTTTATTTTTAATAATCTTTTCTTTTATATATTTATACAATTTTTTTCTATCTTGCAATTCTTCATTATCTGAATCTTCAAAATTTATTGATATTATTTGAGAATCATCTACTTCAATTTCTTTTAAATAATCTTGATATAGCTTAAACAAAGTAGATTTTCCACATCTTCTAATACCAGTTATAACTTTTATAATATGTTGATCTTTAAAATTTTTTAATATTGATAAATATTCATCTCTATTTATTAAGTTCATATGTATCTTCTCCTTATATTAATTTTACTATAGTTTTTGATTTTTGTCAAGTTTTTTCAATTTTTTGAAAAAACTTTCTGATTTAATATACTTTTTTCATTTTTTTGAAAAAAGTACCCAGTATCATTTTCATATGATATTGGGTATTAATATTATTTATTCTTTTCATTATCTTTACTTAATTCAACATATCTTTTAATTTTCATTGTTGTAGTTTTTACAAATGCATCTTTTTTTATCTCTACTTCTTTTACTGCTTTATATGGTACCATAGTTCTATTAATTGCTTTTACTGCTTCCCATATCTCTTTATGTATTGCTTCATCACTAGGTCTATTATCTCCATATTTTTCAGTAATATATTCTTCATCTAATGTAACTTTAGCAACAACTATTAATTCATTTTTATTCTTTGGATCTTTTTTCCCGTATACCATTGATTCTTCAACAAGTGGTATTTTATTAATCTCAAATTCAATTTCCTCTGGGAATATATTTTTACCATTTGAAGTAACAATAACATTTTTACTTCTACCTGATATAATTAAATTACCTTGTGGATCGAAATATCCAACATCACCAGTATAGAACCAACCTTTACGAAGTGCTTTTTTAGTATTTTCCTCATCTTTGTAGTAACCCATCATAATATTGTCGCCTTTTACAATGATTTCGCCTACATTACTATTTTCATCAGTATTTTCACTTAAATCAATTCTAATTTCAACACCATGCACAGGCTTTCCAACTGTACCTGCTACTCTATTATCAAAAGCAGTTCCAGCAATTAATGGAGAAGCTTCTGTAATTCCATAACCTTGATAGAAGTAGAACCCGTAAGATTCCATTTTTCTAATAAGCTCTTTATCTACTGGTGCTGCGCCACAGAAAATATGTCTAAGATTTCCACCAAAAGTTTCATGTACTTTTTTAAATACTTGTCTTCTAAAATCAATTCCAATTTTGCTAAGTCCTGTTGTTACTTTACTTACTTTTTTTATCATATTTTCTTTTCCTGTTTCTTTAATTGCTTTTTCTATTTTTTTATTTATATTTTCAATTAAAGCAGGAACAGCAAATAAACAATCAGGTTTAATCTCCTTTAAATTCTTTGCAATGTATTTTAGTCCTTCGCAAATTGCAATTCTTGAACCACAACTTGTTCCATAAATATATACAAGAGAAAACTCATATGTATGATGCATTGGAAGTACTGAAAGATAAGTATAATCATGCATCTTTGGTACTAAGCAGTAACAAGCAACTGTATTAGCACATAAATTTCTATGATTAAGCATAACTCCCTTAGAAGTAGCAGTTGTACCAGATGTAAATAACAAGATTTTGAATTCTTCTCTATCAATTTCAATATCTATGTATTTTGTATTTCCAGTATCAAGTAATTCTTTTCCTTCTACTACTAATTCATCTAAAGAATATGACATATCATCGCTTTCATCTTTATTCATATCAATATATACCATATCTTTTGGTAAATCTTTTCTAATTTCATCAATTAACTCTTTCTTTCTACTTGAGTAAACAATACAGTTTGCCTCAGATCTTTTAAGTAAATTTAAGATTTCATTTGCAGGTAGTTCCTTATCTAAAGGTACAATTATACCTACACCACATACAACAGCCATATATGTCATATACCATCTATAACTGTTTTCACCTATTACTGCTACTCTTTTATCTTTTAAATTTAACTTTTCAAGCATTATTGTTCCAAGAGAATTTACATCATCTTTAACTTTAGCATAAGTGATTTCTTGAAATTCAGTATGCTTACTATCTTTTTCAAGAAAAGCAACTCTATCTTTATACATATCACATTTAATATTTATTATATCCTTTAGCGAGTTCATTTCTTCCATACATCTTTTCCCCCTAACCTATTATACTTTTTAAGAAACTAGAAATTTCATCATTCTTGCTATTTTCAAAAAAGTACTCTTTAAATTTATCACCTGATATAGCACCTTTTAACAAGTCTCTATCTAGTTCTTTTAATATCTCTAATATATCTTTATGAGTTATTTCCCTAACTTCATCAAGAATCTTTTTATTTCTTTGCTCAGGAATTGCTCTTTCTTTTGGGTAACCTTTGCCACTTTCTTCTTCAAATAATTTTTCAAATATATATTTTAAATTAAGTTCAGCACCCCAACCAAAGCCTTTTGCAAATGGTATAGCTATAGCATTTCCATCATTTATTTGTGAAAACATATATGCATCACTTGGATCAACTATATGACCACAAATTACATTTGGAAATGAATTTAAAGCAAGCATAGCTCCCTGCCCTGTACCACAGCCAGTAACAACATAATCAACTGCCTGACTATTTAATAGTATAGCACTAAGTATACCAACTTGAACATATGTAAGACTATTTTTATCTTCATCATTGTACATACCAAAATTTATAACTTCAAAACCTTTTTTATCACATACTTCTTTTAAAGCCTCATATATCATCTTATTCTTTGAAGCTTGGCTATTTTCGTTTATTAATGCAATTTTCATAAACTATTCCTCCATTTAATATATATTCTATCATAGAAGAAAAATAAATACAACATAAAATTTTCATTTATTTTTTATAATTTTATGTAAAATTGACATTTTGCCAAAAATGTGGTATAATAATTATAGTAAAAAATATTATTTTAGGAGTGAATGATTATGAAAACAACGGCATTGAGTGAAAAAGATTTATTCTACTTGCGTCAAAAAAAAGATGCAAGAAAGATGAGAAAAGTTTATCGCGCAAGGACACGGTTTATAAAAGCTGGACTTAAACTCATCACTTGCGTATCGGCTATAGCGACGGTTATATTTTTAATGATGATAGCAATTACAAACGACCGTCTCTATACTGGCACACTTAAGCCTATATACTTTTTCATAGCTATGATATGCAGCATGCTGATAGCTTTGGCTTGCATAGGTTTAGGCGATAAGCTAAAAAAAATAACCACGAGATAAATCTTGTGGTTATTTTTATATATTCTTTTCTTATGTTTGATGCCAATCTTCCATATCATCTGGACTCTCTTCTTGTTTCTCTTTTTGATTTTTATTAGCATTTTCTAGTGCTTTTTCAGGTTTCTCAACTTTTTTACTAATAAGGTTATTTGCTTTTTCTACTACATCTGGTACAAGTTCTATTAATTTATCTACAGGACTTGCTCCATTTAAAGTCATAAGTTTTGTAACACCATCTTTTACAACTAAAAATGCCATAGGAGATATATGTACTCCAGCGCCACTTCCTCCACCAAAAGGAAGTTTTGCAGTTTCAGAAAATTTATTTAACTTATTTGTATTAAATTCACTACCACCTGCTGCAAAGCCAAAACAAACCTTTGATACTGGTATTATAACTGTACCATCAGGTGATGTAAGCATATCACCTACAATTGTATTTACATCTATCATATTTTCAAGCGAAGTCATAGCTGTCATCATTAAGCTTTCTATTGGATGTTGTTTTTCCATCTTCTTTTACCACCTTTCTAACCCTCATAATTATTTTTAATATTATAATTATAGTATTTACTAAATTAAATCTAATTATACTATCTACATCAATATTAAGTATTTTATTTGAAATATATGTTTGATAACTAACTTTATCTAAATTCATTTTATCTACTTTTTTTGCAAAATACATATTAATTAAAGCATTTAAAGTAGAAATTAAATATACATTTACCAAAATATTTTTAAGGTTTATCCCCAAATTTAAATCTAGTTTCTCAATAAATATACTATTACCTAATTTTTTTATTTCATCTTTTCTTAATATAACTTCATCTATTTTTTGAAAATTTAAAAAATCAAGTAAAAATTTATATATAATTCCTAAAACTTTCTTTCTTCTTCCCGCATTTTGTGTATTACCTATTTTCACCTTTTTTATTTTAATACAATACAAAATATATATTTCAACATAATTTAAAGTCTTTAACTCTTCTTCCTTTTTTTGTTTATTAAAATCTGTATTTACTGCATATTTAAGCTTAATTCTTACAGGTATTAACAAAACTAACAAAATAATAAATAGTAATGAAAGTATAATATATGTAACTATCATTTGATTTCACCTAATAATATTATTCCCAATTATATCTAATATAAACATTAAATGTGTGTTTTAAAAAAACATTTTACAATATATGTTGTATTTTGCAAATATTTGTTATATAATACACTTATAGAGTGAACATCCAATTTAAAAGGGGGAACATTTTATGGTAAAAAGAAGAAGGATAACAAAAATTATAAAGTTTTTACCAGATGAAGTAGCAGAATATTTCATTAATACGCCAATTGAATTTGCTTTAAACGATTTAGTTGATATTGAAACTAGAGTTGAATTTTTATTGCCTTTTCTTGGAGTACCAACAAATTTAAAAGCATATGAATATATAAAATACGCACTTATTGAAGTATGTAAAGATGAAAATAAAATACAAAAAATAACTACTGGACTATATAAAGAAATTGCCGATAAATACGATAGTACACCTAGTCGAGTAGAAAGATCTATGAGACATGCTATTGATATAACATTTACTAGAATGGATGATACTGTAAGCAGGTGGCTTTTTGGCTATAGTGTTATACCCAAAAAAGGTAAATGTAGCAATTCTGAGTTTATAGCAAGACTTGCTAGATTACTTACTAAATTTTAAAAAATAATACTCCAATTAAGATATTTATTCCTTAATTGGAGTATTATTTCCTTATTTATATGAAAATATTCTAATTGCATTTACTATTGTAATAAGTGCAACACCTACATCTGCAAATATTGCAAGCCACATAGAAATAGATGTAAATCCACTTAAAATTAATAATACAACTTTAACTGCTATTGCAAAACTAATATTTTCTTTTATTATTCTCTTAGTTTTTTTAGCTATTTTAATAGCATCAATTAGTTTTGAAGGTTCATCTGACATTATAACAATATCTGAAGTCTCAATTGCAATATCTGAGCCTTTCCCCATTGCTATACCTATATCTGCAAGTGAAAGTACAGGTGAATCATTAATACCATCCCCAACATATGCTATTTTCTCGTTATTATTCTCTGCTTTTATACTATTAAATATATCTACTTTCTCTTGAGGTAATAAGTTTGCATATACTTTGTCAATATTTACTTTTTTAGCAATATCATTTGCTATATCTTCACTATCACCTGTTAGAATTACAGTTTGTTTAATTCCTAATTTTTTTAATCTAGCAACTAAATTTAATGAATCATCTTTTAATTTATCAGATAGTATTATATACCCCTCGCATACATTATTTATTGCTAAGTAAACTACCGTACCAACATCTTCTACAGCTACTATATTTATATTTTCTTCTTGTATTAATTTGTAATTACCACAATATATATTGCCATCTTTTGTCTTAGCTTTTATTCCTTTTCCAGCTATTTCTTCATGTGATATTATATTACTTGTATCAATTTTTTTATCATAATATTTTAAAATTGACTTTGCAATATAATGATTTGAATAACTTTCGCAAATAGCTATATTTTCTACTATTTCATCTTCTTTTAAATTACCGTATGATTTAACTTTTGTAACTTCAAATATTCCTTTTGTAAGTGTACCAGTTTTATCGAATACAATACTACTTATCTGTGTTAAAGTATCTATATATTTACTTCCTTTTACTAATATTCCTTTTTTCGAACTTGCACCTATACCAACAAAGAACCCAAGTGGAATAGATATTACAAGTGCACAAGGACAAGATATTACTAAGAATGTAAATGCTTTATGCAATGCCTCATTAAAAGAAATACTAGTTATAACTGGTAATAGTGCAATAACAATTGCAACTAAGATTACTATTGGAGTATATATTTTAGCAAATCTAGTAATAAACTTTTCAGTATTAGATTTCTTTTTATTTGCTGATTCAATTAGTTCTATAATCTTTGAAACAGTTGAGTTTTCAAAAGTCTTTTCTACCTTAACTTCAATTGCAGCTCCAATATTTATTGCCCCTGATAAAACTTGCTCATTATTTTTAAGTGATACAGGTTTGCTTTCACCGTTTAAAGCAGACATATCAAGTTCACATACATTACTTAGCAAAACACTATCTACAGGTACTTTTTCACCAGTTTTTACAAGTATAACATCTCCAATTTTTAAGTCTTCTGGCTTAACTATCTTTATATCATTTTTTAGTTTTAAATTTGCAGTATTTGCTCTTATATCAATAGCAGACGAAATTTTCTTTCTTGATGAATCTACTGCCCTGTCCTGCAAAAATTCACCTATTTTATATAACAAAATAACTGCTATTGCCTCTGTATATTCATTAATTGCAAATGCACCAATTGTTGCAACTACCATTAAAAAATTTTCATCAAACATATCTCTTTTAAATAGTTTTTTTATCGCTTTTATTATAATGTCGTATCCAATAAGTAAGTAACTTGCAATGTATAATATAACAGAAATATTAGTTTGATTTATAAATATAGCAATTAAAAATACTACAATACCCAATAATACAAATATATAATCTTTTACATTGCTACTTTCTTCTTTTTCATGACTATGCTCACACATTTTGCGCCTCCTTTATATGCTCTGTTACAATATTTAATATTTTTTCAATGTGTTCATCATCTAAAGAATAATATACCTCTTTTCCTTCTTTTCTAGACTTAATAAGCCTTGCTTGTTTTAATGTTTTTAACTGATGTGATACTGCTGACTGTGTCATCTTTACCTTTTCAGCTAAGTGATTTACACACATTTCAGTGTCCATCATACTGTATAATATTTTTATTCTCGAACTATCAGAAAATACTTTGAAAGTATCTGCAAGTTCAATTAACATATCATCAGCAGGTATATATACATCTTTTTTACATTTATCTTCTTTCATTATATTCCTCCATTTGATATTATATGAATAATTGTTCATATATTCATATAATATCATAAAAAAATTTTAATGTCAACAAAAAAGTATTGAAATTATAAATTATATAAATTTCAATACTTTTAAACATCATTTTTTTTTAAATTTCATTTATAAATTATAAATGTAATAATTACCCCCAAAAAACAAAAAAGAATTATTGGAAAAAGTACAAAGGTAATTACTATTTCAAACCAAATATCTGCATCTTTAAACACTGATATTTTTATTCCATTATTCGTTTGTTTTATTTTTGCATTTACCTCTTCTTTTGGATAACTTAAAACTATATCATTGTTACCAGTTGAAGAATTATATTCAAAATTAACATTAAATAATCTTTTTTCAAATTCACTTAAGTTTATTGATAAAATATCATTACTATCGCCTACTATATTGGTTATATCTGTTTCTATTTTTTGACATATTTCTTCCTTTGAAGAAAATGAAGAAATAATTTTATCCCAGCCATTAGATGCTGTATAAACTATACATATTATAGACTCTACAACAAGTATGAATAATATTGTAAATAATGTCATATACTTTTTATTTTCTTCAAATAAAGCTTTATGAAAAAATTTTTTTACAATTGCAATCATTTTATATCTCCTTTCTTCTAATTAGAATCAAATAAAATTTTCTATTATACATTAATAGTATCTAACACTTAAATTATAAACATAAGATAAATGTTAACTCTTTTATTAATATAACGCTATTAGATAAAGAAAACATAGTATAAAAACATAAAAACTATCGTCACTAACATTGGGATGAGAATAAAATCAAATAGTATATACTCACCTATTTGCTTATATGCTTTTACTTCTATACCATTTTTTTCTTCAGCTACATCAATGTATATATTGTCCTTACGATAATACAACCTTAATAAAGATTCATTGCTTTTTCTTTGTAAACATTCTATCCGTCTTACTTCAAGTTCATTTACATCTATATTATTTATACTTCCTGCATTATTTGCTATATCTGTCACATCATTTTCCAGTTTTTCGAAAATTTCATTATTACAATAAAAATTTCTTTCCCAGCGATTACTTATTGAATAATATATACAAACAATCAGCAACATTATTATAAACGCAATAATTGCTATTTCTTCTAAAGAAAAATCCCTAATCTTTTTTATAATTGTATACATGTTGCTATCACTCCCTTATAATTACCAAAAAAATATGATAAAAAGAATAAAAACTATTGCTAAGGGAAATACTACAAAAAGGAACAAACTATCAATAATAGACCAACTATTTCGTTTAATCTTGTATGTATTATCAACAAGTGAAAATTCTACTTCAATTGATACCTTGCTATTTTCGATTTTCAAATTATAATAATCTGAATTTGAATCATAATCTACTTCAACTTCATAATTTCTTTTTTCAAATTCGTTATAGTCAATAGTTTTAATATTTTTTGATGAATCAATTATTTCTTTTGTTGTTTCTTCCATTAAAGCGAATTCTTCTTCTGGATAATAAAAAAGATCTTTCAATTCACCACCTATTGATAAAATGCTAATAAAAAGAATATCAATTAGTAATACGCCTATAATAATAGATATAATAGAATGCATTTCTATAAAATCTCTTATTCTTCTTAGAATATTAATCATATCTAATTTCTCCTTTCTTCTATTAAGAATTTATTTTAAATCTATTTACAGGGTTATTATATCATTTATAATTTATTCTGTCAACATAATTTATAAACATAAACATATTAGTTGCCAAAAAAAATAGACGATTTTTCTCGCCTATTTTATATTTCTGTTATAACTTAATCATTTAATTATACTTTCTATTTCAACTGTTCTATGATGTTTAATTGGTTCCCATTCATAGTTTTTCTTAAATAAACAAATAATATTTATAGGTATCCATGTAAGCATAAATAGTGATAGTGTAAATACACCTTTTATAGTATCTTTTATTTTCTTTTTTTCTATTATAACAACAAATAACGAAATAAATATACTAATTATATACCCAAATATTATTGAAAATAACTTATTATCATACATATACTTTACTGTATCGTACACCTGTATTCCTAGTAAACTATATAACATTAACAATAGTATTACTACAAATGACATTACCTGAATGATTGGTGCTAAAAAGAATAATGCCATGTCAAACCCTTGTGGTATTTTATTTTTTATCCAAGATTTTAAAAGTAATGGAGAATAATAATACAAACATTGAAGTGTTCCAAGAGACCAGCGTTTTCTTTGTTTCCACGATTCTTTAAATGTTAAAGGCTGTTCATCATAAGTAATTGCTGATTTAACAAAGACAATCCTTTGATTATTTAACGCACATTGTGCAGCAAATTCTATATCTTCTGTCATAGTAATCGTATTAAAACCTTGTTTTACTATAACTTCTTTTGCTACCATAAATCCAGTACCATTAATTGAGGAAGACCATCCCATATTCATTCTTGCTTGATTAAAAAAATAGTTTTGTACAAAATAAAATAGTGAGTAACAACCTGAAATCCATGTATCTGATGGATTTTTGCTATCTCTATATCCTTGTGCTACTTTATAACCTGAGCATATAGTATCATTCATTCTAGTTATAAAATTTGGATGTACTATATTATCTGCATCAAATACAATATAACTATCATAATCATAATTATTATTTAGATGATTAAATGCATATTTTAATGCTTCTCCTTTAGAGTTTATACTAGTTGTACATTCAATTATATTTGCTTTATAGCTTCTAGCAATTTGCTCTGTATCGTCTATACAATTATTTGGTAAAACAAATATGTCATATAATTCTTTTGGATAATTTTGTTTATTTAAGCTATCTAATAAATTACCTATTACTTTTTCCTCATTTCTTGCTGCTATTATTACTGCGAATCTAAATTTTGGAGCAAAGCTTTTAATCATATTTTTCTTCTTGTTAAAAAAGGCAAAAATACCTGTTATTATATAATAAAGTGCATAAAAAATAATAAATGTATCAATACTATAATATATTACCTTAAATAATGCTTTAATAAATTCTATCGACATATTAAACCACCTTTTTATTTTTTTTATTCTATTATAGTTTATGTCGATATTATAAATTATATTTATTATATTGCTAAAATTTAATTTTTATATATAAAAACTACCTACTAAATTGTAGATAGTTTTAATATACATAGTCATCACAATCTTTTATTAAAGCAGTGTACATCCCATTTATTTTTCCACCGAATATATCATCAAATCCACTATCTCCTATTACTAGTATTTTTTTTGAATCTAAATTCAAATATTCTTTAGCTTTCCTATATCCAGCTTTTAAAGGCTTAAAAGCACCCGTAATATATTCTATTTTTTCTAAAGAAAAATAATCTTTTAATCTTTCATCAAAACCATTACTTAATATAACAAGCTTAAATTTATCTTTTATATTACTAAGCCATTCTTTATTTTGATTTGGTATTAATTCAGGATATTTTCTTAACGTTTCATCTACGTCAATTATAATACCTTCAATTTCATATTCATTTTTTAACCGATTAATAACATTTTCATCTATTGAAGTTATTTTTTCAAATACAAAATCAGGTTTATATACTTTTCTTGAGAACTCCTTTAATAATAACGACCATTCATTATCAATGTTTTTTAAATTAAAAAAATTCATTATAATCTTTTCCCCCTTATAACTAATTAGTTAAAAAATTTATGCTAAAACTGTGTTTTATTATACTATACAACAATTAATATGTCAAGAAAAACAAGGTAGCTTTAGTTTACCTTGCTTTTTAATTAACATATTTAAATTTCATTTTTACATTTTACAATC
>CANPWO010000003.1 GCA_947584535.1 uncultured Clostridia bacterium | reverse complement strand
AATTATATATAGCATCTGTTTATCAATTATCATAGAAAGTTTATTCTAGTTTACACAAACTATTCTACATACTCATACTTTTAGGCTACTCTTTTCTTTATTGGTCGTTGTTCTCGGCCCTTATCCATCGCAATTTCTTGGTTTGGAATATAACTTTTTATATATTTTCTTAATATATTTAGACTTCCATTTATATCGGCATTTATTTCCTTTCCTTCTTCTGTTATAAATAGCCCTCTATATTTTCTTCTTTTTTTGTTATAATTTTCTTTTTTTACTTCTTCTTTATCTATCGCACTTACTCCTGATGTATATTTCTCACTTATTTTTACTACCTCTATTCCTTCTAATTTTGCTTTGTATTCTATCTTTTTTACTAACTCTTCTAATGGTATCTGTACAAAGTCTTTGTTATAATCCATATTTTGCTTCATATCTTTTAAATCTCCTATTACTATTTTTGAACATTTATTTTTTATTGCGTATTCTATTACCATTCTTGATACCTTATGCATAAATGTATTCATATAATTCTTACGTTTTTCCCTTAACCTTTTTATTTGTTTTGTATCTTTATAATTTTTGCTTCCTACCATTTTCATTTTTATTTGTTGTAAGTGCTTTATTTTTTCATTTATATACTTATTCTTGCTTTTTGCTTCTCTTCCTGATACAAGCATCATATCCATATTTTCTTTATTTGTACATGCTACTATATTATTTATCCCTAAGTCTATTGCCATTATATTTGTTGCTTTACTTGCTTCCTTTTCTTCTTTTTCATATATTATATTCATTTCTATTTCTTCTCCTTTGTTTTTTACCTTTATCATTTTTATGCTTGAAATTAATATTTGCTTTTTTAATTTTCTTGGTATTAAAAAATTTAAACTCTTTACTTTATTCTTTTCTTGCATTTCTTTTGATATTGATAATTTTATTTTATTTCCTTCTACTCTTACTGCATATTTTGTAAATACTATCTCTTGCACTTGTTTTTCTTTCTTGTATCTTGGATATTTTGGTTCTCCTTTTAATGATTTACTATCTTTTTCATATTTTTTCTTTAATGCTATATATGATTTGTAACTTCCTACCACACTCATTATGGCCTCTTGCAACATATGTGAATGTAAATATTTTCCATGCCAGTTTTCCTGTCTATACTTTCTATATATTGGTGTTGTTATTATATTTATACTTTTTGTAACATCTATTTGTTCTTTTCCCTCTTTTATATCATACAACAACATATTCATTACTTTCTTTGTATGCCACTCTAAATCATTAATTATTTCTACTTGCTCTTTATTTGGATTTTTTACATTATATTTTAAACTTAATTTCAATTTATCACCTCTTTTCTTTTTTTACATTATATCAAACATATGTTTAAAAGTAAAGAGAAATGATTATATTTTTTATGTAAAATTCCGACATTTTTCTACATTTATTTATCTAGTGTGTTTTTAATAATTAAGTATGACTTTCCCATTGTATAAAAAACAAAGTAGTTAGTTGCTACTTTGTTTTTATATATATTATTTTATTTTTTATATATTTTTTTATAAAAAACCATAATATTAATAGTCCCATTGTAATTAATATTGGAAGCTTAAGATTTGAAATAAATTTGTTTATAATAGTCCAATTGTCACCTAAATAATACCCTGCACCAACAAAAAGAAGTGTCCATGGTATGCTTCCAATTGTTGTATATAACAAAAATTTTTTAAAATCTAGTTTTGCGATACCTATAGGAAGTGATATAAATGTTCTAACTATTGGCAAACACCTGCCAAATAATGCAGCTTTCATTCCATATTTTTCAAACCATTTATTTGATTTCTCTATATCCTCTTTTTTCATAAAAAAGAATTTACCATATTTTTCTATAAATGGAGTACCACCAAAATATCCCATAGCATAAATTACACTTGCACAAAAAACACTACCAATTAAACCTGTAATAAATGCACCGACAAATGTAAATATATTATTACCAGCAAGTATTCCACCAGTTGCAAGTATTAATTCACTTGGTATTACTATAATTACAGCTTCAAGTATCATTGCAAGAAACATACCAAAATATCCAAGCCCTGAGATTAAGTTTACAACATAATTTGACATATATATCACCCTTAAATATATACTATGAAATATTACTAATTATTATATGTTATTTTTTTAAAATATATAAAAAAATATCCACTAACTTTATTAGTGAATATTTTTTGTATATTATTTATTATATTTCTTTTCATATGCTTTTTTTACAAGCGCTTTAAATAATGGATGTGGTCTATTTGGTCTTGATTTAAGTTCGGGATGAAATTGTGAGCCAACAGCAAATGGATGATCTTTTATCTCAACTATTTCTACTAATTTACTATCAGGTGAAACACCTGCAATTACCATTCCATTTTTTTGTGCAACGTCACGGTAATTATTATTAAACTCAAATCTATGTCTATGTCTTTCATATATTAAATTCTCATTATATGCGTTATATGAGTTAGTATTTACATCTAATGTACATGGATACTTGCCAAGTCTCATTGTTCCACCTTTATTCTCAATTCCAACTTGTTCTTCCATTATATTAATAACTGGGTCAGGTGTATTTTCGTCAAATTCTAAACTATTAGCTTGTTTTAAGCCAACAACATTTCTCATAAACTCAACAACCATCATTTGCATTCCAAGACAAATTCCAAGAAGTGGAATTTTATTTTCTCTTGCATATTTAATTGCATTTATTTTTCCCTCAATGCCACGACTTCCAAAACCACCTGGTACAATTATTCCATCAAGTCCTTCTAATTTCTTTTCGTAATCTTTGCATTCCAATTCCTCGGAATCTACCCATCTTATTTTTACATTTACATTATTTGCAACAGCAGAGTGATTTAATGCTTCGTATATAGAGATATATGCGTCTTTTAAAGAAACATACTTACCAACTATAGCTATCTCTACTTCCTCAGTTATATTATCTTTCTTCTTACACATCTTATTCCATTCAAGTAAATCATTTTTTTCTTCTTTTAGTTTAAATCTGTCCATTATTATTTTCGCAACATTTTGTCTTTCAAACATTAGTGGTACATCATATATAGAGTCAGCATCTAAATTTTCTATAACATTATTTGCATCAATATTACAAAATAGAGCAATCTTTGCTTTTAATTCATCATTTAATTTATATGATGTTCTTGCAACTATAATATCTGGTATAATACCTATACCCATTAATTCTTTACAACTGTGTTGTGTAGGTTTAGTTTTTAACTCCTCTGATTTTGGTAAAAAAGGTAATAATGTTACATGAACAAACATTACATTATCGGCACCTTTTTCAGTTCTTACTTGTCTTATTGCTTCAAGGAATGGTTGTGACTCTATATCTCCTACTGTTCCTCCAATTTCAGTAATAACAACTTCACTTCCTGATATTTCACCAGCTTTATATACAGTATCTTTTATTTCATTTGTTATATGAGGGATAACTTGAATTGTCTTACCAAGATATTCTCCTTTTCTTTCTTTATTTAATACTTGCATATATATTCTTCCTGTTGTTATATTGCTATATCTATTAAGATTTTCATCAATAAACCTCTCATAATGTCCAAGATCCAGGTCACATTCTAACCCATCATCAGTAACGAAAACTTCACCGTGTTGACATGGGTTCATTGTACCTGGATCAATATTTAAATATGGATCAAATTTTTGAATAGTGACTTTTATCCCTCTTGATTTTAAAAGTCTACCAATTGAAGCGGCAGTTATCCCTTTACCTAAGCCTGAAACAACACCACCTGTTACGAAAATATACTTTGTTGACATACAAAACACTCCTTACAATCATCTTTTCTAAAAAAATTATAATATAATATAAAAACTATTTCAACAAATTTTTACAAATTTTAGATTAAATTTTCTTTACAAACTTATGTACTAAAATTATGAAAAATAAAGTTGCCTAAATTATAGACAACTTTATTTAAAAAACACTCTATTTAAATTTAAGTTATAATATTTCAATTTAGATTATTTTTCCACCACCAATTACAATATCTTCATCATAAAAAACTATAGACTGACCTGGTGTAATTGCTCTTTGCTTTTCATCAAATACAACTTTTATTTTATCACTATCTACCATACTAATTGTTGCAGAAGCCTCTTTTGCAGAATATCTTATCTTAGCTTTAACTCTTAAATCACCTTGTATACTATCAATTGCTTGTAAATTTATATTGTTAGCATAAAGTGTATCTAAATACAGTTCATCTTTAGTTCCAACTATAACTTCATTATTATCTTTGTCAATATTTGTAACATATAGTGGCTCTTTATACGAAATACCTAGTCCCCTTCTTTGCCCTATAGTATAGCGTATATATCCATCATGTTTACCAATATTTTCACCAGTCTTAAGTTTTATATTTCCTTTTTTAGATTTTATATTGGCGTAAGTTGATAAAAATTTAATGTAATCGTTATCAGGTATAAAACAAATATCTTGACTATCAGATTTACTAGCTACTTTAAGTCCATTTTCTTTTGCAATTTTCCTTATTATGCTTTTATCCTCGTAGTTACTTAATGGAAAAAGAATATATGGTAAAATATTTTTATCAATATTATATAACACATAACTTTGGTCTTTTTTTATTGAACTTGATTTCATTAAGACATACCTATCATATTTTTTACTGTAATCAATTCTTGCATAATGTCCTGTTGCAATATATTTGCAACCTAATTCATTAGCCATATTATACATTTTACCAAATTTTAAATATTTATTACATTCAATACATGGATTAGGTGTTTTTCCATCAATATAACAAGATATAAAGTCATCTATAACATATTTTTTAAACTCATCTTTAAAATTAATACTGTAATGTGGTATATTTAAAATATCACATACTCTTTTAGCATCATAAGCTGATTCCTCATTACAACAGCTATCTTCTCTTTCTTCATCCCATAATTTCATTGTTATTCCTATAACATCATAACCTTGCTTTTTTAAAAGAAGTGCCGAAACAGAACTATCAACTCCACCACTCATACCAAGTAATACTTTTTCTTTTTTACTCAAGTTTATTCCCCATTTCTAATATATATAATTATACAATAAAAAATATAAAATAACAAGTTTTATGTATATTTTACAATAAATAAATCGCTTATGTATCAAAAAACATAAACGATTTAATAAATTATTCTTCAGTTTCATCTTGTTCGTGATGACAATGTTCACAGCCCTTTGGTTTAAGTCCACACATTTTTCTAGCTTCTTCTTCAGTTTTGCCACTTCTAACATAGTAATCAACAATAGCTTCTTTTATAGCTTCTTCAGCAAGTAATGAGCAGTGTATTTTAACAGGTGGAAGTCCATCTAGTTCATCAACAACTTGTTTATTAGTAAGCTTTAAAGCTTCTTCTACTGTTTTTCCTTTTATCATTTCTGTTGATACGCTACTTGTAGCAATTGCAGCACCACATCCAAAAGTTTTAAATTTAACATCTTTTATAATATTATCTTCAATTTTTAGATAAATTTTCATAATATCTCCACAAACTGGATTTCCAACTTCACCAACACCATTTGCATCAGCAATTTTTCCAACATTTCTTGGATTTGTATAGTGATCTATAACTTTTCTAGTATATTGCATATTTTTATTCCTCCTTACATTTCATCAAGTTCATATCTACCTTCAACAAAATCTTCATATAAAGGTGACATTTCTCTTAATCTATTTATTATTTCAACTAAACTATCTATTAAATAATCTACATCTTCTTTTGTATTATCTATACCAAATGATACCCTAAGTGAACCATGTGCTATTTCATGTTTTAGACCTATTGCTAAAAGTACATGAGATGGATCAAGAGTTCCTGATGTACAAGCACTTCCACTTGATGCACAAATACCTTTTAAATCAAGATTTAAAAGTAATGACTCTCCTTCAATAAATCTAAAAGAGAAATTTGCATTTGAAGGCAGTCTTTTTTCTCTATCTCCGTTTAATTTTACAAACTTAATTTTTTCTTCTATACTTTTAATATAATAATCTCTTAATTCTTTTAAATATTTAGCATTTTTTTCTATATCATTATTTGCTATTTCTAATGCTTTTGCAAGTCCAACAATACCTGCAACATTTTCAGTACCTGCTCTTTTATTTCTCTCTTGATGTCCACCGTCAATTATTTTATTAAATTTAACATTTGATTTAACATATAACGCACCAACACCCTTTGGTCCATGAAATTTATGTGCTGACATTGATAAAGCATCAATACCTAAATCTTCTACATCTATTTTTATACTTCCAACTGCTTGTACTGCATCTGTGTGAAATATTATATTATGCTTTTTTGCTATTTGCCCTATTTCTTTAATAGGCTCAATAGTTCCTATTTCATTATTTGCAAACATAACTGTGATAAGAATTGTAGTATCTTTAATATTTCTTTCAAGCTCATTTAAGTCGATTATTCCATTTTTATCAACATTAATATATGATACCTCAAATCCTTCTTTTTCAAGTTGTTTACAAGTATTTAAAATAGCTGGATGTTCAATTTTTGATGTAATAATATGATTGCCCTTTTGTCTATTTGCATAAGCAATTCCTTTAACAGCTGTATTATCTGACTCACTTCCACAACTTGTAAAATATATTTCTTTAGGTTGTGCATTAATACATTTTGCTACTGTTTCTCTTGCATCTTCAACTTTCTTCTTTGTTTCTCTACCAATACTATATATAGATGATGGATTCCCAAATTCTGATGTTAAAAATGGTTTCATTGCTTCAAATACTCTTTCATCTACTTTTGTTGTAGCTGCATTATCAAAATATCTTACTTTCATAACTCTCTCCTATCCCCAAAAGTTAGTTTAGACTAACTTTTATTTTTAAAATATATAGGACTAAATCCTACATATTAAATATACCACTTATATAAATGTTTGTCAAGACTAACTTTTATTATTATTATCAATTTTCTTTAATTTTATTCTTTTTTTAAAAGACTCATTAATACATTTTTTACATCTACTATTCTTTGGATTATAGTTACAAACAAATTTTTCTACATCTACTATTGTTTGTATATATTCTTCTAAACTATTTAATGTACTTTCAGATATTGCATGTTTCATAAGTTTTGCTTCTTCTTCTGCTTTATCTTTATCTACATTTAATACTTCTATTAAAAAAGCTTTTAAAGCATTATGCTTTCTTACAATATCTTTTGCAAGATTTTCCCCTTTAGTTGTAAGACTTATATCTTTGTATGCTTCGTAATCTATTAATTTTTCCTCTTTTAAAATTTTTAATGCCCTATTTACACTTGGTTTTTTATATCCAAGTGTATCTGCTATATCTGTTACTCTTGCACTACCTTTTTCAATTATTAATATATAAATTGTTTTTAAATATTCTTCTAAAGAGGCAGTCATATAATCACCTTCATTCGTATTTTATATTAACATAAAAAAATTAAAATGTCAAATTGCATAAATAAAAGATGAAGTAAATAATATACTCCATCTTTTACATATAACTTTAACAATATACCACTTTAGCTTCAAGTCCAAATTGCTTTTTACTTGTTTTAATTATCTCTATTTCCTTTGGTACTTCAATTCTTTTTATAGCAAAGCAACTATTAAATAAATCAAGTGAAAGTTTTTTCATACTTTTTGGGATTACTACATTTAAGAGATTACTACAATTTGAAAACGTACCTTCACCAAGTTTTTGTACATTAGCAGGAATTTTAATCTCCTTTAATGCAGTATCTTCAAAAGCATGTGGACCTATTTTTTCAAGTTTTTTAGGTAATCTTATATCACTTAGACAAGTACAGAAAGAAAAAGCATATGAGTGAATTTTTGTAACAGAACTTGGAATATATATTTTCTTTAAGCTACTACAGCCACTAAAAGCATATTCTTGTATTTCTGTTAAGCCTTCAGGAAGAATCACTTCTTCAAGATTTGAGCAGTTACAAAAAGCATATTTAGGTATTTTTCTTACATTTCCATTAATAACTAACTTTTTAATCCTGTCTGAATTAAAAAAAGCATTTGCATCAATAGATGTAAAATCTTCACCTAAATTTATTACACCATCAATACTTTCTTTAAGCAACTTACTTGCCTTTTTACTATCGAGTTTCATTTTAGACGTCCTCCTATCATTTTATTATATAATTATATAAATAATTAAAAGCATATTTATAATTTAATATGATAATACCATAGTTTAAAATAATTGTCAATGGAATAATGAGGTATAAATTACCATATACATTTTATAGATAAGGTGATTAATTTTGAGAAAAGCAAAATTATTTGTAATTAATGCATTTATACTTACTTTTACATCATTTATTATTAGAACTGTTGGAATGTCTTTTAATGTATATGTATCAAATAAAGTGGGAGCTGAATGTACAGGTTTATTTCAACTTATACTTTCAGTTTATTTATTTGCTATAACTCTTGCATCATCTCGGAATTAGTGTAGCAGCTACCCGTTTAGTAACTGAGGAATTTGCTAAAGAAAATAATAAAGGAGCAAAATATGTTATTAAAAAATGTATAATATATAGCCTAATTGTAGGTATAGCATCAAGTGCAATAATTCTTTTATTTTCAGATTTTATAGTTAATATATGTCTTCATGCAAGAATATCTAAAATGCCTATATATGCTATTGCAATTGCTTTGCCTTTTATATCTATGTCCTCTGCAATTAATGGATATTTTTCAGCAGTTAGGAAAGTTTTTAAAACTGCTTCTTCCCAACTGCTTGAACAATTTGTTAAGATATTTGTTACATCTTTTTTACTTTCATTATTTTTGCCTAAAGGTCTTGAATATGCTTGCCTTTCATTAATTATTGGTGATGTAATTTCCGAGCTTGTATCATTTACATATATATTTATACTTTATTTAAAAGATAAAAAGAAATATAATTCAATAGGTAATATAAAAAATAGGAATTACAAAAAAGAAATAATATCAATTGCTATGCCAATAGCTATTACATCATATATTCGTTCTGGACTTTCAACATTAAAACAACTTATAATACCACTAAGACTTGAAAAATCAGGTATGTCATGTCAAAAAGCATTATCTGATTATGGAATTGTAAATGGTATGGCACTTCCATTAATAATGTTTCCAAGTGTTATAATAACATCAATAAGTAATTTACTAATACCTGAATATTCCACTTTTTATGCTAAAAATAATACTGAGCAAATAAAAAGAATTAGTTTAAAATTACTTAAAATAACCTTTATATTTGCTATTTGCGTTTTTGGAATTTTTTTTACGTTTCCAAATGAACTTTGTGATTCTTTATACGAAAATCAAGATGTTGTTTATTACGTAAAATTACTTTCACCTCTAATTTTTTTAATGTATATTGATACTATTGTTGATGGTATGCTCAAGGGACTTAATGAACAAGTTGCAGTTATGAAATGTAATATTTTAGATTTGTTTATAAGTACAGGTCTATTATATATTTTACTTCCAATAATGGGAATAAATGGTTATATTGTAGTTCTATATATTAGCGAAATACTTAATACAATAATTAGCGTTATTCAACTTGTAAAGGTAACTAAAATAGAAATAAAATTTTTTACATGGACTATTATACCATTGGCAAGTATAATGCTTTCAAGATATGCAATTAAATTAATTAATTTAAATATTAACTCAAGTTTAATTTCATTAATTGCAGAAATTATTATTTTTATAACAATATACATTACTTTTTTATTCTTTTCGTCAATTATAAACAAAAATGATATTAAAGTATAATATGTTGCATATTATTTGTTTTTATAGAATATAATCTCGTAAGGAGTGTGATTATATTTATGAATCCATTTGAAGAAAAACCTATTAACATTGACAAAAGCATTAAAGATTGGTGTGAAATCTATCCTAAACCATATAATAAATATGAAGTTAACCCATACACAAAAACTAGAATTATATTAATGAATGGTACAGAATTTGAGGCAAATTGGTTTTCACATCAATTTTCAAGGAACTGTAATAATAATGATTTAAGACGTGAAATTGCTCTTACAAGAAGAATAGAAAAACAACAACAAATGAAAATTGCTCATTTAAAACCTATAAATGAGAATATACTTGAAACAACAATTTCATATGAACAATTAGCAGTTGATTTAACTGCAAGACTTGCTAAACGTGAAACTGATACAAATGTAAAATCAGCACTTGATTTTGCGTTACTTGAAGATTTTGATCATTTGTATAGATACTCTGATTTACTTGATATGGAATATGGAATTCAAGCTGAAAAACTTGTTGGGAGATATACAGAAATAATGCCTGGTAGACCTACTATATCACATCATAGACATCCTTATGATAGTATTAAAAATTATATAAATAATAAAACAGCTGCTCCAATTACAAAACTTAATGTTAATATAATAACTGCTGCAGAGCAACAGACTATGAATTTTTATATGAATATTGGGCAATACTATACATCAGATATTGGTAGAAGGCTTTATCAAGAAATTGGGCTTGTTGAAGAACAGCACGTAACTCAATATGGTAGTTTAATTGATCCTAATCAAACATGGCTTGAAAATTTACTTAATCACGAATATACAGAATGCTATTTATATTATTCATGTTACTGTGATGAAACTGATCCATATATTAAAAAAATATGGGAACAATTTTTCCAAGAAGAAGTTACTCATTTACATAGAGCTGCTTATCTATTAGAAAAATATGAAGGTAGAAATTGGCAACAAATTATTCCTAATGGTACTTTCCCTGAATTATTAACACTTGGACCAAATGTTGAATATGTTCGTGATATACTAGCAAATACTGCAAGCTATACTGCAATGCGTGAATCATATGTTCCAGTTTGTGAGCTTCCTAAAGATTTCGATTTCTTTATGTACCAAAATATTGTTAATAAAGATGTATGTACTGTTCCAAGTCATATTGTTATAGACAAATATATTAATTGTAATGGATGCGACTACAGATTTGAAGTTGCTCCTAATCCCGTTGAATGTTTAAGAAATAGGAAAATGGATAACGTTTGCGTTGGTCGTGAACCACTTTGTAGTGATGATTGCTGTTAGTATATAAAAGGTAGTTTATAAATTAAACTACCTTTTTAAGCATTGACATTTTATGTAAATTGTGTTATAATTTAAATGTAATATTTTTTAAGGAGGAATAACTATGAAAGCCTATATTTCAAGAGAAGGTATTGGTATAAAAACAAAGGAAGATATTTTTTATACTTACCATGCTTATGTAACTAAGGAGAAAAAAAATGACATAACACTCGCAATTGAGCGGATAAAAAATCAGTACTTCCAAACAGAAAAATACACACTTGACTGTATTTGTGTGTTTTTAATTGTTTTACTTACCTGTATGCTTATGGAAATGATATTTGGTAGTAGTATACTTTATTTTGTACAAACATTTGCAATTTCCATACCTGTTACTTTTATAATTCTATCATTTTTTAATTTTAAAAAATCAGATAAATCAAGGTTAGGAGCTGTAAATTGTTTTAATAATGCTTACAAATCAACAAAAGGCGCAATTACACTAAATGAAATAAAAAAGTATTCATACTATAAGAAAAAGGACAGTGTAGCAATAGTTTTATGGATTTGCATTTCAATTTTTATCTTAGATATTTTATCATATATACTTATTACTACAAATTCGCCTTTAAATATATGGATTTTAGTGTTTACTCTTTTTGTTATTATAAGTATACTTATGATTGCATTTACCAATCTATCTTTTATTCAAAGAATTTATACTAAAAAACCTTCGTATAAAGATTTGAGTATAATAGTTTACGTTGCAAATAGAGTTAAAGAAGAAGTCAATAATTAAAGCATAAAAAAGATGAGTTTAATAGCTCATCTTTTTTTATATTAAAAATTAATTACTTATTTTATTACCATATATATCTACATTATTATTATTTTCTTTTTCGTTATCTACCTTATTTTCAACTTGTTGTTCTTGTGTATTTGTAGTATTATCATTCTTTTTTGTAGTTGTATTCGTAGTTGTTTGTTTTGCTGTCCCTTTAGTTGTATCTCTTGGATTTATAACTTCTCCATAAGAACTTTCAAGTGTTTCTCCCTGCATTACTAAATCAATTTTCTGCTTTGCTTCTTCTATACTATCTTCATCAAGTATAAGTACTGATAATTTCTGACTACCACCACTATATGTTACTTGACTTGAGCCACTACCTGTTAATGTAATAGATGTAACATTCCATGAAGTTAGATTATCTAGTTGATTTTTAATAAATTCAGTAATTTTATCAGTTGGCATATTTGTTTCAAATTTGCCTGCTAGTGAACTTAATAATGTATTATACCTTCCAATTATACTTGGAGTTTGTACTTTTCTTATAATCGCCTCAATAACAGCTTGTTGATTTTGACCACGCATTATATCTCCTTCTGGAAAAGACTTTCTTTCTCTTGCGAAGCCAAGAGCTTGTTTACCGTTCATATTATTCCAGCCTTCTTTAAAATAATATGTGCCTATATATGAGGTAAATGTATATTTTGAATATGCTGTTATTCCTCCTATTGCATCAACTATATTTTCAAGGGATGTAAAGTTTACTTTAAAATAATAGTTAATGTCAATATCAAGTAACTTTTCAATTGTTTTTACAGATTTTTCTACTCCATAAATACCTGCATGTGTTAGTTTATCTTTTACGCCAACAGTATTATATAATTGTACATATGAATCTCTTGGTATATTAGTTAGTAATACTTGATGAGTATTTGGATTTATTGTAACTACAATATTTACATCACTTCTTGATACAGTTTGGATTTTTCCGTATGTATCAATTCCACTTATATATATATTAAATGGCTCTTGCATTTTTACATCTTTTGAAATTTCATCAACTGGCACTTGAATGCTAAAAGTATGTATTATCTTTACTTTATCCATAAATTCTTTATCTTCTTCTTCTAATATTGTCTTATATGAATCTTCTACCATTATTGCTTCTGTTTCTTTTTCAGTAAGCATAGCAGTAAGTTCTGCAAGTGTCGCAGCACCTTTTAAAGTAACATCTACTGTTTTTTTTATTTCATCATTTGCAATTTTAACACCTGAATCTTCCCCATCAATATATCCAAGCATTTTGCCTTTAATATCATCAATTTTTTCATAAGAAGATTCTTTTAAAACCATAACTGAATAATTTTGTATTTTATATCCTGAAGACTGCATTGCACTTAAAAATTGGTTTGTTCTATAAAAATATACAGATACAATTGCAAGCACACCACACATTATAAATGAAAAGAAATTTAAAAATATTTTCAATTTCTTTTTCTTTTTTGTTTTTAATTGTATAATTACAACAATTATAGGCATTAGAATAAGTAAAGCTGTAATTATAAGTAAATATTTTGTTGGTAAAATATTAAATTTTGAAACTATATATACACAAATTATACTTATGATTAAATAAACAAAAGATATTATATTGCTAATTAAGTATAATTTTGATTTTTTTTCTACAGTACCACCAAGTCTTTTTACTTGTTGTTGCTCCATTAATTTATTTCCTCCTTTTTTAAGTTATAAACTTTTTCATACAAAAGTATTATATAACATGATTTTAAATAAATCAATTTTATTTATTGTATTTTTAAGAAAAAGTTGATTTTGTAATATTTTAATCATGGTCTACATACAATATATTATACAAATACATAAAAAATTCCAAAAAAGTATTGACTTTTAAATTTATATATATTATACTATATACATAATATATCGCGAGATAGAGCAGTTGGCAGCTCGTTGGGCTCATAACCCAAAGGTCGGTAGTTCGAGTCTACCTCTCGCAACCAAATCAAAGAATACTGAAAACATTTTGTTCTCAGTATTTTTTTATTTTTTATATGTATTTACCTAAATTGACAATATACACATATTCTGATAAAATAATACATAGTTAAATACATATAAGGTGATATTATTGAATAAAAAAATAATGAAAATAGTAAAATTAATTTTATTTATTTTAACTATACTTTTATTAATATATCTTACAATAAAATTTTTTCCATTTTTTAAAAACCTTTCTACAAGAGAAGGGCAACTTGCATTTAAAAATAAAATAAATAACGCTGGACTGCTTTCACCACTTATAATAATTGGAATTATGATTTTACAAATGCTTGTTGCATTTTTACCCGGTGAACCTGTAGAAATTTTAGCTGGAATGTGTTTTGGTACATTTGGTGGAATTTTAGTTATATTAATAGGTACTTTTATAAGCTCAAGTATTATATACTTTTTTGTAAAAAAATTTGGTAATGACTTTATAAATACTTTTTTTGGAGAAAATAAAGTTAATAAATTTAAAGAAAGTAAATTATTAAAAGATTCAAAAAAAGTAGAAGAATTCTTATTTATAATGTTCTTTATTCCTGGAACTCCAAAAGATTTATTTGTATATCTTGGAGGATTATTAAATATAAAGCCATTAAGATTTTTGCTTATTGCAACTTTTGCAAGAATTCCTTCTATAATAACATCAACATTTGCTGGAGCAAATCTCATTGAAGGAAATTTAAAAATGACTATTATAACATTTATTGTTACATTATTTATTTCAATAGTTGGAGTTTATATTGCGAATAAAATCCATAAAAAAGTTACCTAAATTTATACATAAATATACATTAATTAAAATATTTTATGTTGACAACACTTTTAAAATAAAGTATAATTAATATAATGTGATTTTTTAGGAGGAAATAAATGCTTGATGTTATACTTGATACACTAATAGACTCATTAAAGTTACTACCTTTTTTATTTTTATCTTACCTACTTATTGAGTTTATTGAGCATAAATCATCAAAAACACTTGAAAAAATACTTAAAAATTCTGGAAAATTTGGCTCAGTAATTGGTTCAGCTCTTGGAATAGTACCTCAATGTGGCTTTTCTGTTACTGCATCAAATTTATATGCAAGTAGAGTTATTACAATAGGAACACTAATAGCTGTTTTTTTATCAACATCTGATGAAGCTATTCCTGTACTTCTTGCGCATCCAAATAATGCTTCTCTTATAATAAAAATTATTGTATTTAAATTTATTATTGGTATTATAGCTGGACTTTTTATTGATTTTATATTAAGAAAAAAACATAATTTAAATGATGAAGTACAAGATGTTCATGAGCATATGCATGAAATGTGTTCACATTGTGATTGTAAAGAAGGTCATTCAATACTTAAACCTGCTTTAAAACATACAATTAATATATTTATATTTATATTAATTGTTTCATTTATTCTTAATACTATAATTTATATTATTGGAGATGATAGATTATCAAAAATACTTATGAATGGTAGTATATTCCAACCTATAATTTCTGCATTAATTGGACTAATTCCAAATTGTGCTTCATCTGTTTTACTTACTGAACTTTATATTGCTGGAAATATAAGTTTTGCATCTATTATAGCTGGACTATGTAGCGGTGCAGGAATTGGAATGGTTGTATTATTTAAAGTTAATCATAATGTTAAAGAAAATTTAAAAATACTTGTTAGTGTATACGGAATTAGTTGCTTGTTTGGAATTATAATTTCTTTAATAGGCATAGCATAATAAAATGAACTAGAAAATACTCTAGTTCATTTTATTTATCATTAAAATAATTCACATATCTTTCTTCTACTTTTTCTAAATTAACAATTTTTACAAAGTTATTAATATAATCGCTTCTTCTATTTTGATAATCTAAATAATATGCGTGTTCCCACAAATCAATTAGCATTATTGGATATAAATTTAATTCAAATACACTATTTTGATTTGCAGTTATTACAAATTGTAATTCGTTAAATTTATTAATTGTTAAAAATAGATATCCTGAGCCAAAAACTTCATTTGCTTGTTGTTTAAATATTTTAACAAATTCACCAAAATCTTTATATTGTTTTATAATAGCATTTGTTATATTTATCGGTTCTTTCCCCGTTTTTTTAGGATTAATTATATCAAAATATAGCTTATGATTAAATACTCCACCAGCATTATTTCTTAGATCAGTTCGTATATTTTGTGGAAAACTACTTAGATTTTCTATTATTTCCTTCAAAGATAAATTTTGGTAACCTGGATAATCTGAAAGTATTTTATTTAATTTATCTATATAAGCTTTTAAATGTTTGTCGTGATGATACATCATGGTACTTTCACTTATATATGGTTCAAGCGAATTATATGGATAATCTAATTCATTTAATTTAAATGGATATTTTTCGTTGTCTATAATAATTACCTCCTTTTCTTTTACTGATATTATATTTATATTTATAAAATATATGCTTAATTTAACAAAAAGAAGTAAGTTATTTCCTTACTTCTTAGAAATCTATTATAATTTTGTTATTTTCTATTTTGCTATTAAGTCCATTTTCTAAGTGCCAATTATTAAACTGAGTTAAGTACGAAGTACATTTATTTATATCATAGTCTTGCATTAACTTAACAGCTTTTTTATCTTCTATATATGTTGGTACCATTTCAAGTTCAGTAATTTTTCCATCTGCATCAATATTTAAATTAAATATAAACCCTTCTTTTGCTACATTATAATCTAAATCAGTCATTAAATATCCAGTACTATAAATTATAGGTTTATCTTTGTAAGTTACAATTGGATAAACACCTAAAGCATGTGAACCAATTACCATATCAGCTCCATCATCTATTGCACCTTTAGCTATTTGTTTCATTTGCTCAGTTACACCATAACTATGATCTCTACCCCAATGTACATCTGCAATAACAATATCAGCTACTTCCTTTGCCTCTTTAATATTCTTCTTTAAATTATCTCTTGAATAGATACTTATATCATTATTTGTATAATTCTTTGAAGTTCCAACAATAACAGAATTGGTAGATACTATAGCTATTTTTTTATTACCTTTTTCAAAATATACTGGAATATCTTTTCTACCTGCAACAAATATATCTGCTTTTTCAATTAAATTAATTGTACTATTTAAAATATCTTTATCATAATCAATTATATGATCAGAAGCTATTGATACAGCATCAAGACCTAAAGCATTAAGCATATTTGTAGCTTCTTTTGTAACTAAATATTTACTTTTAGCATTTTCTATTTTATCTAAATTAGTTATATTAGTTGAGAAATTAGCATAAGTAAAATTACTTGTTCTAGTTGAACTATATATATCTCTTACTGCATCTGAATAATTATATTTTAAATTTTGTGATACAGCTCCACCCATCATAATTTCTCCAAGTAAAGTTAAAGAAATATTACTATTAACATTTTCTTCTTTTACTACATTTTCTGTTTGTATATCTTTTTCTAAACTCTCATCTTCTGTAGTACTTACAGGTATACTTTCTTCGTTACTTACATTATTTTCAACATTACTTTCTTTGTTATCTATTTCAACTTCTTTATTATCAACTTCACCTTTATATACAACAGTTGAACTAGCTACTTTTTCTTTGAGTGCATAAGCAGTTATAGCAGAAGTAGTAACAAATACAATAACTAATATTACTGAAAGAATAATTGCATTCTTTATTGACAAAATTTTCCTAAGATTAAATCTCCTTCTATTGAGACTAATTCTATCTCTTGTTGATAGCCCCATAATTTCTTATCTCCTTTTACCTTAACTTTCATATAATTCTTTGTATAACCATAAAGATATCCATCTTTATATAGTTCAAATAGTACTTCTTGCTTTGTATTTAAGTAATTTTTCATATATTCCATTTTATACTTATTAGATAAATTAATCAATTGTTCACTTCTTTTAATAGCTATATTTCCATCAATTTGATTATCCATAATAGCTGCTTTAGTCCATTTACGTTTTGAATATTTAAATACATGCATTTCGTAAAATTTTATTTTTTTAACCCCATCTATTGTGTTTGCAAACTCAGTTTCGGTTTCACCGGGAAAGCCTACTATAATATCGCAAGTTAATGCTACATCTTTAAAATATTTCCTTAATAACTTAACTCTATCAAAAACAAATTCTCTTGTATATTTTCTATTCATTCTTTTTAATACATTATTATCTAGACTTTGTACAGATAAATGAAAATGTGGGCATATCTTATCTATTTTACTAAGACGAGTAATAAAATCATCTGTAAGAACTCTTGGTTCAATAGAACTAAGCCTAATCCTTTTTAATCCTTTTATTTTATTTATCCTTTCTATAACATCAATTAAGGAAATATCTTCATCTAAATCTTTACCATAAGATGCAATCTCAATACCTACAAGTACAACTTCTCCTACACCACTTTTAACTAAGTTTTTTACTTCTTGCTCTATCTCATTTATATCTCTACTTCTAACACGACCACGAACATATGGTATTATACAATATGAGCAAAAATTATTACAACCATCTTCTATTTTTACACTTTCTCTTATGTCCACAGCCTTATTTAATGTATTTTTAGGAACATATCTTTTTATTTTCGATATATCAGATATATTATATATAATATCTTTTTTTAATTTATCTCTATATTTATTTACAATATCAACTACATTATTTTTTTCTTCGTTACCGATTACTATATCTACATTACTAAGCTTTTTTTCTCTGTCTTTTATCTCCTGTGAATAACAACCAGCAAGCACAACTATTCCACCTTTTCTTTTAGCTTTACTTAGTTCTTGCCTTGTCTTTCTTGTTGCTAAGTTCGTTACACTACAAGAGTTTATAACATAAACATCTGACTTTGAAGAAAAATCAACTATTTCATAACCGTTATTTAAAAATTTTTCCTTCATTAAATCTGTTTCATATTTATTAACTTTACAGCCTAGTGTATAAAATGCTACTTTCATTAATTTAATACTCCCTAATTTTTATATTATAATTTTACTATATTCTACATATTATTTCAAGTAACATACAACAAAAATAGAAGGTATTTTTTAAGTACCTTCCTTTTCTATTACTTTATTAAATCGTTTATATTTATTACTTTTGTTTTTCCACTTTTATCAATAGTAGCAACACCCATACTATATGTATCAACTTTATTACCACCAAAATCATTAGTGCTTACAATTTCACAACTTTCAATTCCTACTATATTTTCAAAGTCATTTACTTTTCCATCACATATTATATCGCTACTAGAATCAATTTTAGTTTTTTGTAATGTCCCATCTTCCATTAATAATACAAATACAGGATAAGAAGATGTTGGTACAAGTAAAACAGTTATATCAACAACATTTCCACTTACATTTTGTATTTCATAATATTTTCCTTTTTCTTTTGTATATTTATTTGTTCCAATATTATCATCTAATATAGCAACATAAGCTTTATTATTTTCAACTTTAACTTTAATTCCTTGATTTAAAGTTGGAATGCTTTTTGAAATATAGCAATTATCTCCTAAGTTACTAGGAAAATTAGTAGAATAGTTGCTATCAACACTAGCAGAATCATTTTCTTGATTATTTATATTTTGTTGTACTTCATTATCATTAATATCACTATTTTTAGAAGTTAATTCTTCTACTTTTGCTTGTAGTTTCTCATTTTCATTATTACCTGTGATATAAAAATATACAGCTAAACATGATGCAATTATTGTAGTTATAACAAATATAACTATATATACATTTTTTCTTTTATTTTCCATATACCAATTTTTTCTCCTTTAAATATTAAAATATTCTATTTACTATATTCATACCATAAATCATAACAATTACCACTAGTGTCTATTCCTATGAATGTAGCTCTTGACCTATTTCCCAAATCAGTCATTGTAGACATAGTCCAAAGTACCCTACATATATTTGATACACTTGAAACTTTTTTTGCATTTAAAACTCCAGTCCCTTGATATCTATTAGTAGCATTACTAACATTGTCTGCAAAATAAACATCACCATTTTCAGTTAAAAACACAACTGCATCATTTGCACCATCACCAAGTGTTCCTTGACACGCATCAATTACTTTTCCATTTAAACCATTTACCTTTATTTCTCTACTGTCTGTTGCATCATAAAAAGTAGTAAGATTTACATTTCCATTATTATTAATTGTAATACTTAAACCGTCAATTACTTGTGAGTACATTACATTACCACTATAAGTAATATTATCTGGTTTATTTTTTATTTTACTAGTATCAAACTTAGGAATTATAGCCTTTTCAACTACTTTTTCTACTACTTTTTCTTGTTGTTCAACAACTTGCGAATTTTTATCAAGATCACTATTTACAGAATTTAATTCATCAACCTTAGCTTGTAATTTTTCTGTTTCCTTCTTCCCCATAATTCCAAAATATACAGCTACACATGACGCAATTATTGTAGTTATAACAAATATAACTATATATATGTTCTTTCTTTTATTTTCCATATACCAATTCCTCCTCTATCATTTAATAATATGATAACATATTTAACAAAAAATAATCAATAGAAATAGTAAAAATTAATTACATTTTTACTACATAATAAAATGTAGCTGTTATATATTTTTCATACAATTTTCATAACTATTTCTTTGTCTGTCTAAGTTATATTTATATATCTTACTTTTCTTGTTGTAATTTATTATAGAATCAATGAAAACTTTTGCACTTCCATCTGTAACAACAATAGGCATATCTATTTTTTCTTGTAGTGTTTTAAGACTCATATCATCTAAGAATATATCTTCATCATCTTTAAGCATTACATCTGATATAACTATATATTTTCCTAAATCTACATTTTTTTCTTTTAATTTAGTTATTGTATCTAGTATATCTATTCCAGTAATAAGGCCTGTAACTGTTATATTTTTTCCAAAATAATTATTCTCTGGAGCAACTATATTAATATTTATATTTGGAAATAATTTATTTATTTGTTTAGCTTTTTCTAGCATATATTTTTTTGTTATCTTTCCAGTAATAATAGTAACATCTTTTTTTATATTTTCATTAAAACTATATTTTCTTAACTCATTATTAAAATCATGTTCAAAAAGAGGCGTAATACCAATACCATCTTCTATTTGAGCGAATTCACCATAACTTTCATATGGTGGGAATTCTTTATTTGCTTTTAAGTAAAATTCATCAGCTAAAAATACAAGAGGTGTTTTAAACTTTTTCATAAACTTTTCTTGGTAAGGTCTTACTTGATTAATTAAATTAATACAGTCTTGTTTTGTATTTAATTTTAATTTATATAGTCCTTTTCTTTGACTTGTAAGTCCAACAGGTACAATACAAATACTTTTTAAAATAGGAGCATATTTAGCTAAATCTTCAATAGTTTTATTTAATATCTCTTTATCATTTATATCTTTACAAAGAACTATTTGTGTATTCATTGTAATATTTGCATTATATAGTTTTTTTAAATAATTTAATACTTTACCAGCATTTTTATTATTTAACATCATACATCTAACTTTTTCGTCAGTAGCATGAATAGATATATTTATAGGTGAAATTCTATATTTAATAATTCTATCAATATCAAATTCTTTCATATTAGTAAGTGTTATATAATTTCCTGAAAAAAAGGAAAGTCTGTAATCGTCATCTTTAAACACCAAAGTTTTTCTAACATTCTTTGGTAATTGTTCCATAAAACAAAATATACATTTGTTATAGCAATTACGAGGTTTATCAATCAATTCATTTTCAAATATAATCCCTAGTTCTTCACTTTCATCTTTTTCAATTTCTATAATTTCCAAGCTACCATCTTCATGCTCAATTTCAAGTGTAATAAAGCTATCAGCTTCATAAAATTTATAATCTAAAATATCATATAAAGGTTCACCATTAATAGATAGAAGTATATCACCTTTCTTTATTCCTATTTCTTCTGCAATACTATCTTTTTTTACACCAGATATATATCCTTTTTTTATTTTAATCACCCCTATTTACGAGAAATACTCCACAAATGTGGAGTATTACATTAATTATTTGCTTCTTTTTTTTCTTTAATTTCAACTACTTGCTTTTTGTTATAATATCCACATGAAGGACATGCTGTATGTGAAAGTACTACTTCACCACAATTTGGACAAGTAGATAAATTTTTTGCTTCTAATTTCCAATTAGAACGTCTTAAATGTGTTCTTTCTTTTGACCATCTTCTTTTTGGTTGTGCCATTACTATTTTCCCTCCTTAAAAAGCATATATCAATTATATAAATAAAGATAAAAGCCTTTAGCATTAATTGTTACCTATATATTATATACTACTTTAATTGTATTGTCAATACATTTAGGCACTTTATTTTACATTTTTAATTTGACAAAAACATATCTGTATGGTATAATAATAAGGTAGCCTAAAAGGTAATATTTATAAAAAATTTTGTAATAAGGAAGTGAAACTAATGTTAGATGAAAGATTAAAACAGGTTTTAACGCGGAAAATGACAGCAGGTGATTATTGCAGTCAAAGATTTTTTTCATATATGCCACTTTTGCAAAAAGAATATTGTTTATATATGATAGAAAATAATATTTATGATGCACCATATGTTATTCTTCAAATTGTTAAAGATTGGTGTAATGAAAGAAATAAAGATATTGCAGAAAAATATAATTTTCATGAAAAAATAAAATCAGCTATAGATGAAATACGCAACTTCTACAATGTTTTATGTACCATGAGTGATGATTATAACAAAAATTCTTTTAAAACAACAATAGAATATTGTATAATGGTTCAAAATATATCTTTGAAAAATTATCTTGATATTGTGAAAATATGCAAACCTTATCATGACAAACTTAATTCTAAACTTGAGCACAGGGTGAAAAATTTTAAAAGAAAATTTGAAATGGTATTACAAGGTAGAATAAAAATTGCAGCTTTTTATGAAAATGAAATTGTAGAGCAAAAAAGAATGCTTGAGCTTTTACTTTCAAGAATTGACGAATTTGACGAAAATCAACTGCCTATATTTGTTATATCATACGACTTAAAAAAACTTGCAAATACAATGATTTAACGATATAATATTTTCGAGGTGGAAAATTTATCAATGAATTTAACAGCTATATTCTTATTATATATTATTCTAATTAATATTATTGCTTTCTTTATTATGTATTATGACAAACTACTTGCTATTAAAGGAAAGTATAGAATAAGTGAAAAATCATTATTCATCATAGCGTTATTTCTTGGAGGGATTGGAATATATTTAGGAATGTATACCTTTAGACACAAGACAAAACACTTAAAGTTTACTGTTGGTATACCTATACTAATAATTATAAATATAATTTCTGTTATATATATATTTCAATTTATATTAAATAAATAGTAATCCAAAATAATATTTGGATTACTATTTATTTACATTTTATCAGGACAGTCAATACCAAGTATATCCAGTCCACTTTTTATAACAATACCTGTTGCATAAACAAGTACACATCTTGCTAATTTTAATTTTTCGTCATCAACTGCTAAAACATTACATTCGTTATAAAATCTAGAAAATAATGTTGCAATATTTACTAAATATCTTGCAAGAGTAGATGGCTCATATTCATTTGCAGCACTATTAATAATATCATTAAACTTACTTAATTCTTTTACAAGTTCTACCTCTTGTTTCTTATCAAGAATTTTAAAATTAACATCATTAGTAGAAATATTGTTAATATCAAATTTTGCTTTATTTAATATAGAGTTTATTCTTACATATGTATATTGAACATACGGACCAGTTTCACCATCAAATCTTAAAGTTTCATCTAAATCAAAGATTATATCCTTGCTTTTACTTGATTTTAGATAATTAAATACTAATGCTCCTACTCCAATTTGTTTTGAAACTTTATCTATATCATCAATATTTACACTTTTTTCTTCAATGATTTTTTTTGCTTTATTTATTGCATCATTGATTATATCTTTTACATATATAATATTTCCTTCTCTTGTTGACATTTTACCTGTCTTAAGTCTAATCATTCCGTACGAAACATGAACTAATCCTTTTTGATATTTTTCATCAACTAAATATTTAGCTACTTCAAATATTTGTTTAAAATGAAGAATTTGCTCAGTAGCAGTAACATATATACATTTTTCAAAATCATATGTTCTTGCTCTATAAAGAATAGCTGCTAAATCTCTTGTTGCATAAATTGTTGAACCATTTGATTTTAGAATAATACACGGAGGCATCCCACTAGCTACCTCAACTACTTTAGCACCTTGACTATCTACTAGTACGCCTTTTTTATCTAATATATCAATAACTTCATTCATTTTATCATTATAAAATGCTTCTCCATTATATGAAGAAAAATCGATATTAAGAATATTATATATACGATTATATTCATTTAAAGATACTTCTCTAAAATATTTCCATAATTTAAGAAGTTCCTCATCACCTTGTTCTAATTTTTTAAAATTATTTCTAGCATTTTCCATTATTTGCTCATCATCTTTTGCCTCTTTAGATATTCTAGTATAAATTTGTGATAAAGCTTTTAAAGGATCATTTTTTATATCATACTCCTCTTTATATTTATTATACCCTTCTATTAATAACCCAAATTGTCTACCCCAGTCACCTAAATGATTAATTGTAATAACATTATACCCTAATGCTTTGTATAATCTATATAATGCATTCCCAAATACAGTATTTCTTAAATGTCCTAAATGAAAAGGCTTAGCAATATTTGGAGAGGAATATTCAACAATTATATTTATATTTTCTCTTCCAGTTTCTTTACCATAATTTTCCTTTTTCATAACTATTTCACTTAAAGTTGATTCTATTATATTATCTTTACTAATATAAAAATTAAGGAAACCGTTTACAGCTTCAACTTTTTCTATTAAATTATCTGTTTTGATTTTGCTACATATTTCATTTGCTATATTAACAGGTGAATTTTTCAATATTTTTGCAAGATTAAAACATGGATAAGCAAAATCACCATTCTTCTTATCTTTTGGAACTTCTATTTTATCATAAATATCATTAAGCTCTACTTCTTTATCTATAGCATTAAAAATAGAACTAGCAATACTATTTTTAAATTCGTCCATTAAATAATTCCTCCTTGCTTTGAATAATTTGATATTACATTATATATTGCATCTTCACTATCATCTTTTGCAACTATGTTTCTTACTTCTTTGCCACATTTACTACATCTATATATAATAACTTTTCCTTTTTTAGAGGTATCAATTATATTTATTGGTATAAGAAAACCTTTGCATGTATTTGCTCTATCTCCTGGTGTTATATCTACATGAATAGAATATAAACAATGATTACAATGGTCTCTTGAAGTATAGTTAAGTTTTTCAACCTTTTTACCACAATTTAAACATATAAAACTTTCATCATTTTTTACAAACATACTAAATACCTCATTAAACTTATGTATATATTTTACTATAAAATACAATATATTTCAAGAAAAATTAATATATATAAAAGAATCAATATGCAAAATAAATTGCATACTGATTAATATTTATATTAACGATAAAAACATCCATTACCGATAAATTCTCTTATAATTGAATTAATAGGTATATTACCTGTTTCCATAGGTAAAAAGTTATTTAGATATTCATACAGTCTTCTACTTTCAGAATAATACTGACTTGTATTATCAACTTGCAAAAGAAGTGGCTGAGCAAATATCTTCATTACACTAGGTTCGTATATAAGACTTGAATTATATATATAATCAACTGAATTTACAAATGGGAAGATATATTGTTCTTCTCCTCTTTTAACATTATTCCATAATTCAAAAGTCTTTTCTACACTATTACCTCTTGTACTATAATCTCTTACCATTCTTCTAAGTAATCTTGTATCTGAAGATGAAATCTTAGTATAACCATCAATATTAAGTGTTGCAATTGGTGCAATATATATTTTATATTTATTTTCATCAGGAGTAAATTCTGTAAGTATTGGATTTAAAGCGTGAATTCCCTCTACAATTAATATATCCCTATCAGATAATGTAAGCATTTTCCCATTAAATTTTTTGGTACCATTAACAAAATCAAATTCAGGAAGCTCAACACTTTTTCCATCAACTAAATCTTTAATTTGTGTATTAAATAAATTAATATCTAAAGCTTCTACACATTCAAAATTATACTTTCCATCTTCTCCAATTGGTGTATCTTTTCTTTCTTTAAAATAATTATCCATTGTTATTGTAATAGGGTTAAAACCAGTAAGTCTAAGCTGAATGCCAAGTTTTTGGGCAAACGTTGTTTTACCGTGAACTTGAAGGACCAGCAATTAAAATCATTTTTACATTTTTCTTTTTTTCAATGTCAAGTACAAGTTCTACCATATTTCTTTCATGTATAGCTTCTGAAACTTGTATTACATCATTAATCTTATTTTTTAAAATTGCATCATTTAAATCGCCTACATTATCTATTCCTATAATATCATCTAATTCATTAAAGCTTATAAAAGTATCATAAAGTCTATTATCTTTAATCTCTTTTTTTATATTCATGTCTTTATCAGGTATCATAAGAAGTGCCCCGTCTCTATACTTAATTAAATCAAATTTTGTAATGTAACCTGTGCTTGGAGCAAGTACACCATAAAAGTTATTATACATACCATCACAAAAATACATTGTGATATATGATTTTAATCTATTATTTATATTTTTAAGCTTATCCTCTGAGTTAGATGCAATATATAGACCTGTAGCTTCTTCTAATGGTACAGATTTTCTTGTTATAGGCAAATCTTTTTTAATAAAATCAAGCATTTTTTCCTTTACTGCCTTTACCTTTTCCTCAGTTAACTCAATTCCTTTTAATACAAAATATTGGTCATTATCAATAGTTGATAAAAATTCTACTTTTGTATTTGAAAATATAGATGTAAGAGCCATGTGCAAAACCATCTTTAAAGTTCTAGAATATATTCTATAACCATCTGCACTATTAAATTTTATAAATTCAATATGACTATCTTTAACAAGTTTATAATCATAAGTTCTAATTTCGTTATTTACTTTAAAAGCTAAAATATCCTTTAAATTACTTTCAACCATTTTTACAGCATCAACTGCACTTGTTTTATATGGTACTTCAATTGTACGCATATCATCAAATGTAACTTTTATACTCATTTTATCAAACCTCTTTATATAATTTATAATATAATTTTAAACATAATATAATTTTAGCATATAATACATCTTTTTACTACTTCTTTTTAATATTTTCTAAAAAAACCTTAATAAATTCTTTATTTGAATTTGTTTTCACTAAAATATTTATAATTTTTTCTATCATTTCTGCATTTGAAAGTGAAGAATTATTTTGCGACATTAAGCGTCTAATATAATGACTACATTCAAGTTCGTTTTTTTCTAGTAATAAATCTTCTCTTCTAGTACCTGATTTATATATATCAATAGATGGAAATATTCTTCTTTCACTTAACTTTCTATCTAAATGTACTTCCATGTTACCAGTACCTTTAAATTCCTCAAAAATTATATCGTCCATTCTACTTCCAGTATCAGCAAGTATAGTTGCAAGTATAGTTAAACTACCACCATTTTCAATATTTCTAGCAGCTCCAAAAAGTTTCTTAGGGAAATGTAATGCAGCAGGATCAAGTCCACCTGAAAGGGTCCTTCCACTTGGATCAACTTGCAAATTATTTGCTCTTGTAAGTCTTGTTAAACTATCTACAAGTATTACTACGTCTTTATTATGTTCAACAAGTCTTTTTGCTCTTTCGATAACCATTTTTGATACCTTTATATGATTATCTGGTGACTCATCAAATGTTGAATGAATTACTTCTGCCTCAACACTTCTCTCAATGTCTGTAACTTCTTCAGGGCGCTCATCTATTAATAATATCATTAAATGTACTTCTGGGTTATTCTTTAATATACTATTTGCTATTTGTTTTAGCATTGTTGTTTTACCAGCCTTAGGTTGAGCTACAATTAAACCACGCTGTCCTTTACCTATTGGAGCAATTAAGTCAATAAGTCTAGTTGAGAATTCTTTTGGTGATGTTTCAAGTCTTAACCTTTCAGTTGGATAGATAGGAATTAAAGTATCAAAAGAACGTCTTTTTACAGCAACTTCAATTCTATCAGAATTTATACTTTCAATATATATAAGTGAAGGAAATTTATTTTGTGGATCAGTTGTAAATCTTGCAATTCCCTTTAGCTTATCACCTGTTGATAGTTTAAACCTTCTAATTTGAACTTGAGAAACATAAATATCTTTACTTCCTGATTGGTAATTATCACTTCTTAAAAAACCAAAACCATCAGGTAATACTTCAAGAATTCCCTCAGCTATATAATCTGTTTCAGGATTTTCAATTTGTATATCTACTTTTTCATCTAATTTATTATTATCTTCTAGATTTTTAATAATTTCTTCAACTAAATATTCTTTTTTTAGTCTTTCATAACCTTCAAGTTTTAATTCTTCTGCAAGAGCTCTAAGCTCAGTTAAAGTAGATTTTTTTAAACTTTCCTTTGTGTACATAAATACCCCCTAATTAAATTACCTTTGCATATAGGTCGTAATCATCTGCACCAATTATTTCAACCTTTGCAAATTCTCCAATAATTAACTTTGATGAACTTTCCTTATCAATTTTAATATATATTCTTCCATCGACATCAGGTGCTTCCATATATGAACGGCAAGAAAAATATTGTTCATCATCAGTAATTCCTTCAACTAATACTTCATATGTGCTACCAATTTTAGATAAATTAAGTTCATATGAAATGCTTTTTTGAATATCAAATATATCTTTAAGTCTTTCGTGCTTTATTTTTTCTGAAACTTGACTTTTCATTTCATATGCTTTTGTATCTTCTTCCTTTGAATAGGCAAAAGCACCAAGTCTATCAAATTTAAGTTCAAGTACTCCATCTCTTAGTAATTCGTAATCTTTTTTTGTTTCCCCAGGGAAACCAGTCATAACCGTTGTTCTTATAATCGCATTTGGAATTTTACTTTTTATCTTTTCTATCTTTTCATATATTATTTCTTTAGTATCATACCTATTCATAGATTTTAATATTTTATTACTTAAATGCTGTATAGGTATATCAAAATATTTACATAGTTTATCGTTAGTTTTAAATTCCTCTATTAGTTCATCTGTTATTTCAAATGGATACATATATAGTACCCTTATCCATTTAACACCATTAATTTTAGACATTTTATTTAAAAGAGTAGCAAGTTTAAGTTCTCCATATATATCTTTACCATACTTTGTAGTATCTTGTGAAATAACACAGAATTCTTTAAAACCTTGCTCTGCTAAATTTTCTACTTCTTCTAATATATCTTCAATTTTTCTACTTTTAAATTTACCTCTAATTAATGGGATTGCACAATAGCTACATTTATTATCACAGCCATCAGATATACGAATATAACATGAAGGAAAATTCGTAGATATTATTCTATCACAAAATTCTAGTCCTTTTCCTAAAAATTCTTGACTTAAAAACTCAGATAAAATTTTTTCAATATTTGGATATTCATCAACACCAATACACAAATCGACTTCAGGCATAGTTTCTAAAATATCTTTTTTATACCTTTTTGCAAGACATCCAGTAACAATTAATGCTTTACATTTTCCATTAACTTTGTAATCTGCCATTTCAAGAATAGTATCAATTGCTTCTTCTTTAGCCGATTTTATAAAGCCACATGTATTTACAACGATTATATCAGCTTGTTCTACATTACTAACTATATTAAAATTATTCTTTTTAAATATTCCAAGTAACATTTCACTATCAACTTGATTCTTACTACAACCAAGTGTAACTAGGCCTACATTCATTATAATCTTCCTTTCAGTTTAAATAATTATAACATATATTTTCAAAAAATAAAAGAGGAAATTTATAATTTCCTCTTATACATTAAAATTACATAAAATTTTATGTATTATTTAGAAAGAATAGGTTGTATTTGCTTACCTTGAAATGCTAATTTTATTGTATTGATTATGTAATTATAATCTAGCACTAAAGACTTTGGTTTTGAGTTACAGTCATCTTGTCTAAATGGCACAAAAAACATATTTTTAGTATTTAATACAATTCCAATATTTTTTAATGTTACTCCTAATCCATCATTAGTAGATACTCCTATTACAACAGGTTTATTATTTCTAATATGGCTTTTAATAGCCATAAGTACAGGTGTATCAGTAACTCCATTTGCAAGTTTTGCAAGTGTATTTCCTGTACAAGGACATACAACAATTAAATCCACCATATTTTTAGGCCCTATAGGCTCAGCTTTTACAATTGTATCTATTACTTTATTATTAGTTGTATCCTCCACCATTTTTATATATTCTTTTGCTTTATAAAATCTAGTGTCAAAATCTTTTGTTGAATAAGATACAATAGGTATAATCTCTTTTACCCCTTCTTTTTTTATTTCCTCTAAAACTCCTTTTGTTTCTTTAAAATTACAAAAGGAACCAGTTATTGCAAATCCAATTTTTTTATCTTTTAGCTCCATAAGTATATTCCTCCTTATGAAATATTTTATGATAAAAAAATAGTTGTGTTACAGAAAAAAACAAGCTTTATATAATTAAATACAAAACTTGTTCATAAAAGCTTTAAATCTTTCTAAATAATCCTATTACTTTACCTACTATTTCTACATCTCTAACAATAATTGGCTCCATAGTATCATTTTCAGGTTGAAGTCTAACATGGTCTTTTTCTTTATAGAATGTTTTTACAGTTGCATCTCCATCAATCATTGCAACAACTATTTGACCATTTCTAGCAGTATTTTGTTTTGAAACAATAATGTAGTCTCCATCATTAATACCTGCATTAATCATACTTTCACCTTGCACTTTTAAAATAAAATTATCATTTTTTAGTGAATCTTTACTAAAGAAACTTTCTCCAATTGCAAAGTAATCTTCAATATTTTCTTGAGCTAAAATTGGTTCTCCTGCTGCAACTTTTCCTACAATTGGAAGTGGTATAGTTGATTCAGCACCAACTATTTTAATTGCTCTAGTTTTTAAATCATCTTTAGAAATATAGCCTTTATCTGCTAATCTTTCTATATACTGATGAGCAGATGATGTTGATTTAAAACCTAAAGCTGCACATATTTCTCTTACAGATGGTGGATAGCCAGTAGTTTGTATTTTCTCTTTAATGTACTTAAAAACCCTCTCTTCTTGAGTGTTTAATGTTGTATTATTCATATAAATTCCTCCTAAAACTTATGTTTGTTTTATTATATCATATATATATTATCTTGTCAAACAAAAGTTCATATTTTTATAAAAAAACACCTACAAATAAATGTAGATGTTATATATAAATATATTAAATTACTTTTTTATATAACTTGATAGATACTCTTTTAATTGTTCAAGTGCTATTTTTCTTGGACTAATACTATTTTTTTCTTCTGAAGATAGACAAGCAATTGTTTTATCTGTTCCTTTAATCTTAAAAATACTATCAAATGCAAAACCATTATCCCCATCTATCTCATAAGCAAGCTCCCCTTCAACTATTCCTTCAAAGACTTTATAATTCTCGTTTGGGAAATATATTGCAATAGCAGTTTTCCATATAACTGTTCTATCCTCAATATCTTTTGCTTTATCTAAAATATACTTATTTCTTTCTACTGTAGACATTTTTTCACCAATTCCAGATTTATCAAGTCTTTTAGTATATACACCAGGCCAGTTATTTAATGCTAAAATTTCTATTCCACTATCATCACTTATAGTTGGTATATTAAAAATTTCAGCAATTAATTTTGCCTTTTTTAAAGCATTAGCCTTAAAAGTATCTTGATCTTCTTCAATCTGAGGAATATTTTTACAATCGAAATCTAATAAAGTATGAATTTTATACTCTTCACCTAATATGTCTTTTATTTCTTTTGCTTTAGATTTATTATTGCTTGCGAGTAATAATTTCAAATTAATTTTCACCTATTTTCTATATAATATTATTTTATACACCAAAACATATACCCATATCACGAGCTGTTCTTGATATATCATTATCGTCTAAGTCAAGAATTCTTGGCTCTCTTGTTTTAGGGAATCTAGTTTTAATTAGCTCATTTTCTTTTGCCCCAACTATATAGCCAAACCTATCGTCTGCAAGTAAATTTAGTGCATAATCTCCAAGTCTTGCTCCAAGAAGAATATCTGCTGTACAAGGTTCTCCACCTCTTTGTAAATGTCCAAGTACCATAGGACGAGTTTCATAGCCAGTAATTTGTTCAATTTGTGCTGAAAGTTTTTCAGCAATACCACCATATCTTTTCTTCTCAAAGCTATCTTCTAATACCCTTGCAATAGTTTCACTCTTTCCTTGCTCTTTACAAGCTTCAGAGGCTGCAATAATGACATACCTTTGTCCTGACTCCATAATTTCTTTTACTTTGTTACAAACTACATCTAGATTATAATCACGTTCTGGAAGTAAAATTATATCTGCACCTGAAGCAAATCCACCATATAGTGTTAAGTATCCAGATGTTCTACCCATCATTTCTACAACAAAAACTCTCCTATGTGAATATGCTGTAGTTTTTAATTTTCTTATTGCCATAACTGCATTTTCAATTGCAGTTTCAAAACCAATTGTTGGGTTACTACCTGACATATCATTATCTATTGTTTTTGGAATTCCAATTACAGGCATACCAGCTTCATTTATTACTCTTGCTGAATCAAGTGTACCATCTCCACCTATTATTATCATTCCTTCAACGCCTATTTTTCTTAATTGTTCAATAGATGATGCAACTTTATCTTCATATTTTCCTTTTTTAACATCAACTGGATAATGAAAAGGACATTCTTTATTTGAAGAACCAAGTATTGTTCCACCTTGATTTTCAATATTATATACGCTTCTTTTATCTAAATGTATATATTTTCCTTCAACAAAACCAATATATCCATCAAGAATACCTATTACTTTCATACCCTTATTTGCAGCAGACATTACTACTGATTTAATTACACTATTTAAACCTGCACAATCTCCACCTGCAGTCATTATTGCTATTTTTTTCATAACTAATATACCTCCCTAAAATATTACTTTTTAATAATCTGTTTTTCTTTTATACTCATTTTTTCAATTGCATATGATAAAACAAATTTTGGTAATTTTTCTTCTTTATTCTTTTTACTTAGATAGTCTACTATATCTTTTGGATAAACTTTGTATATCTCTCTTAATACCCATCCTACTGCTTTATTTATAAGTTCTTCATTGCTATATAATACTTTATCAATAATATATAGTGGTATATCTTTATTTTTACTTTTTGCAAATTTTAAACAAGCAACTACTCCAATTCGTTTTATCCATAAATTTTTATTTGATATATATTTTAGTAAAACTGATTTAATAACTTTTTCTTCTTTACCAAATAAATAACTACCTAATACATTTGGTGCAACTATATCTGTTAAATCCCAGTTGTTTACATATCTAATATTCTTTTCAAAAAAATTATATATTTCTTCTTTCTTGTTTTTTACATTTTTATTATTCATCATTTCTGATAAAGTAATACATGCATATCTTCTATATTCATGATATTTCGAAGAAATAAATTCATCTAAAATAGCTATATCAATTTGTCTGTACCATTTATTTACGATTTTTCTTGTATTAGGTATAGTTATACCAAGTAAAATATCTCCTTCTCCATAACCTCCAGGTATAATTTGTAATATTCTTTTATCAAATTCAATATTTGAATTTTTTGGTAAATATTCTATATCCTTTACTATTTCAATTTTTTGTATATTATTTAATAATTCTTTAGAATTTGTTAAATATGTTCCTACAACTAAACTATCTACTCCTATGTTAATTGGCTCTCTAATAGTATTAAAATTTATTCCTCCATCTACCTGTATAATCTTATTTTTAAGTAGCAATTTTGCATGCTTTAATTTTTCATTTGTGCTATCAATATATTTTTGCCCACCAAGTCCTGGTTCAACACTCATTACCAAAAGTTTAGTAAACATGTCTTTATATTTTAATACTTCTTCTACTTTTGTATTTGGTTTTATTGATATTCCAATTACTAAATCTCTATTTAATTTAGCTTTTAATTCCTTCTTTTTTTCATTTAAGTATTTAAGCGTATATTCAAAATTTTCTATTTCATAATGTATCGTAATATCGTCTGTTCCATATAATATAGCATTATCAATATATTTATCTTCAATTGGATTTTGCACCATAAGATGTGTATCAACATAAAAACCAAGTTCTTTTGCAAGCTTTATATGTTTTATATCTACTCCTATATTGTTTACAAATTTTCCATCCATTACGTCAAAATGCACAATATATGAAAACATATTACTATTTTTTATTTTACTGATTTTATCTATACTTTCTTTATATTCTTGCAAAAAATCTGGTAAATCATTGTCTTTAACATTTAGTATAGATAAAGCAATATTTTTATTCATATCTTAACTCCACTTTTTAATAAATTCTAATTTATATTTAAATTATTTAGATTTTTTTAACACATTCATTAATACCAAAATTAAAGTCAAAACACATATTATAATTCCATAAATTGTTGCTTGAATTTGAACTGCAGCCCAACCACTTAAAGTCCATTCTTGTTGGTGCATATCAAATTCATAGCATATTTGACTTAAATGAAAAGGCATTATTATTGCTACTACAATAATTAATATTCCTAGCACTATAGATATAATTTTTTTCATATTCATATAAATTATCTCCTTTCTTAAATTATTAATTAAAAAACAAGGACTTGAATTTGATATTTAGTATAAATAAAGCAATATTTTTATTCATAATTTACCTTTTTTATTTATACTTTTTATCATCTATTTCCTTAAGTTTATTAAACAGATAAACATATCTTTCGTATCTATTTCTATCAATTTCGTTATTATTTACAGCTTTTTTTATACTACATACTTCTTTATCTTCATTTACATGATTGCAATCTTCAAAGTCGCATCTATATTTTTTAAAATCATCATAGTAATTCTTTAAATCTTTGTAATATATATCATTTATTTCAAAACTAGAAAATCCTGGTGTATCAAGTATATATGAGTCTTCATCTAAACTATATAATTTAACATATTTAGTAGTATGCCTTCCTTTTTTACTTTTTTTACTTATATTTCCAATTTCTATATTTCTTAGTTTGTTATAATCTTCCAAATCTTGTACAATTAATTTCGTAATGCTTGATTTTCCAACACCTGAATTCCCTGAAAAAGCAGATGTTTTACCTTTAAGTAGATTTTTAAAATCATTTATTCCAGTATTTGATATAGTGCTTGTATATATAATCTGTATACCTAACTTTTTATATATTTGTGTAATATTATTAAGTTCTTCTTTTAATTCATTGTTATTTTCTATTAAATCTACTTTATTGATACATAGTATAGGGGTTATATTTTTTGATTTACATAGTACAAGTTCTTTGTCAAGTAACATATAATCAAAACTTGGATTTGATATGGATAGTACAATAATTAGTTGATCTATATTTGCTACAGGTGGTCTTATCAACATATTTTTTCTATCTAATATTTTAGTAATAACATAAGTATCGTATGAGAAAATAACATTTACATAGTCTCCAACTAATATACTGTTTTTCTTTTTTATATTTCCTTTTAATATTGCTTCAACGTACTCGTTATTTTCAAGCTTTAATATATATTTATCTAATATTATTTCAACTACCTTTGCTTCTAAAATATTCTCCATAAAATCCACCTTAATTACTATTATTATATTACTATAAATAGTTTAAAAAAGCAAGTAACAATTAAATATATATTGTACTACATTTTAAACATTTAAATAAAATACAAAATAGCAATGAAAAGTTAAATCCATTGCTATATTTTTATCTTTCTAATTAATTGAGTTTTTTAAATCTTCTATAAAATCTCTAAGTGCAGCTGCTTTTTCAAATTCATATTTTCTTGCATATTCAAGCATTTCTTCAGTAAGCCTTTCAATTGATTCTTCAATTGTTTCTCCTTTTTTAATGTCAATCTCTTTTTCTTCTTCAACATTAAATGTAGCTTTTATACTATCTCGTACTTCTTTTTTAATTGTTTGAGGTATTATATTATGTTCTTCATTATATTCTATTTGTATTTTTCTTCTTCTATTAGTTTCATGAATCGCTTTATCCATAGAATCAGTTAATTCATCAGCATACATTACAACTTGTCCGTTAGAATTTCTTGCAGCTCTACCAATTGTCTGAATTAATGAACGTTCACTTCTTAAAAATCCTTCTTTATCTGCATCAAGTATGGCAACAAGCGATACCTCAGGTATATCAAGTCCTTCTCTAAGTAGATTTATTCCAACTAATACATCAAACTTACCAAGTCTTAAATCTCGTATTATTTCAAGTCTATCAAGAGCTTCAATATCTGAATGCATATACCTAACTTTTATACCTTTTTCAGATAAATAATTTGATAATTCCTCAGCCATTTTTTTAGTTAAAGTAGTTACAAGAACTCTTTCACCTCTTTTTGTTATTTCATTTATATTACTTGTTAAATCCTCAATTTGTCCTTCAGTAGGTTTTACAATTATCTTAGGATCAAGAAGTCCTGTAGGTCTAATTATTTGTTCAACTACTTGACTTGCATGATTTTCTTCATATTCTGCTGGTGTTGCACTTACAAATATCTTTTGATGAACTTTTCTCTCCCATTCATCAAATTTAAGTGGTCTATTATCAAGTGCAGAAGGAAGTCTAAAGCCATTATCTACTAATGCTTCTTTTCTAGCTCTATCACCATTATACATTCCTCGAATTTGTGGTATTGTTACATGTGATTCATCTATTACAACAAGAAAATCATCGCCCAAATAATCAAATAATGTATATGGTGGGCTACCAGGTTTTCTACCTGCAAGTATTGCTGAATAGTTTTCTATACCTTGACAGAAGCCTGTCTCTCTTAACATTTCCATATCAAAATTTGTTCTTTGTTCTATTCTGTACGCTTCAACTAATTTATTTTGGTCTTTAAAATATTTTATTCTATCGTACATTTCTTTTTCTATTTTTACAAGTGCCTTGTCTATCTTTTCTTTTGGTATAACATAATGTGATTTTGGATAAATTAATTCATGCTTAGAGATAGATATAACTTTTCCAGTAACACCTTCAATAAGAGCTACTTTATCTATTTCATCACCAAAGAATTCTAATCTTATCGCTTGCTCTGAATTATCTGCTGGAAATATATCTACAATATCTCCTTTTACTCTAAAATTTCCTCTTAAGAATTCCATATCACTTCTTACATATTGCATTTCTACAAGTCTTTCTAATACTTCATCTCTTTTTATTTTCATACCTGGTCTAACAGAAAGTACCATATTTGAATAATCTTCAGGTGAGCCAAGTGAATAAATTGATGATACACTTGCAATTATTATAACATCATTTCTTTCAAATAATGCTGATGTTGCACTATGCCTTAATTTATCAATTTCATCATTTATATTACTATCTTTTTCAATATATGTATCAGTAGATGCAATATATGCTTCGGGCTGATAATAGTCGTAAAACGAGATAAAATATTCTACAGCATTATCTGGAAAGAACTCTTTAAATTCTGAATAAAGTTGTCCAGCAAGTGTTTTATTGTGTGTCATAATTATAGTTGGTTTTTGCACTTGTTCAATAACATTTGCAATTGTAAAAGTTTTTCCACTACCAGTAACACCTAGTAATGTTTGTCCATCATAGCCTTTATTTATACCATCTACAAGCTTCTCTATAGCTTGTGGCTGATCTCCTGTTGGTTTAAATTTAGAATATAATTTAAACATTTTTTTCTCTTTTTCTAATTTCATGTTTTTCCTTTCTTTGTGATATTTTAAAATATATATTCATATATTATTTACCTTATAAAATTTGTAAATGTAATTTTTTCAACTTTTGGTGGTTTTACACCATTTTCTTTACCAGCCTCAATACACTTTAAGTAATAAGCCATATTCTTACCAAGTATTCTCATTATTTGCATACCTTCTTCATCTTTTTTTACTTCTTCTGAATTAGAACCATGTACCATATTCCAATATCTTGAAGAAATTACAGGCATTTGAGTCATTGTATAATATTTATTCAACTGATCAAAAGTAGCAGTTGTTCCTGCCCTTCTTGCTGATACTACTGTTGCTGCTGGTTTTAATCTAAATATATCTGAATTAGAAAAAGTTGAATAAAAAAGTCTATCCATAAAAGATGTCATAGCTCCTGATGCTGCTGCATAATGTACTGGTGTTCCAAATACAAATCCATCAGCTTTTTTAGCTTTTTCTGCAAATTCATTTACCACATCATCAAATACACATTTTTTTATTTCAGAACATTTATGACATGCAATACAACCAGATATAGCTTTTTTACCTATCCAAAATATTTCAGTTTCAATTCCTTCATTATTTAATTCTTTTGCAACTTCATTAAGTGCAGTATAAGTGCATCCTTCTTTATTTGGACTTCCATTTACTAATAATACCTTCATAATTAAACTCTCCTTTTTTCATAAATATAACTAAGTGTTATTTTTGACTAAATTATATCAGATATTTTAGTAATTGTAAAATGTATAATTATATTTCTCTATTTCTACTTAAAATATATAACATTCAAATATTTCTATATATTTTTTAAAAAGACAAGAAATTTTAAAATTTCTTGTCTTGTTCTTTTTAACTATCATGTCTGTTTAATGACTCTGCAAATATATACCAACAACTTCCAAAATCATAATATAAACCGTGTTTTTCAAAAATATTTGTTATTTTCTTTCTAACTTTTTGTGAATCAGGAACATCTCCATAATATAGATATTCACATAAAATAGAATCCATTGATAGTACCAATGTTTTACTATTGCAAAATTCAAAATACTCCTCCATTTTAATATTTTCTTCAATACAAATTGGAATATTCTTTAGCATAAAATTAGCTTTTTCTTTTGACACATAGTAACATTTATTCATACTGTAAATTAAAACACCTTCACTTAATCTTTCATCATTATAGTCTTTTGTATTATACAGATACTTAATTAAATCAAAAACTAGCCCTTCTAAATTTTCTTTACTATAAATATTTTCCATATTTTTTTACTTCCTTTCATATATAATTATATATAAAAATAAAAAAATATAAATATGGATGGTCATATAATGTATTGGTTTCTTTTATAAATAATAGAAAATAACCATTTTTTTAATTATTATATTTAAATTTTATTTATTATTATTTTCATTATCTAGACACCTCTTTAAATATTTTTGTTTCTTATATAATCACCAATAAATTCATTTTCAAGTATGTTCATATATAGTTTATCATAATATTCACCATTTATAAAGTATAATTACTTGCCTACATAAATTTAAGTTATTTAAAAATAAGAAAAACTTATATATATGTGTATATAACAATATTATATTTCTAATTATTTTTTTACATTTATTATATATTTCTTGCAATTATATGTTATAATATTATTATATAGTTTGAAAGGGATGATAAAATGGAAAAATCAAAAGTATATTTTACAAAAGAACTTACACCTGAAAGTGTAGTAAAGATGTTTAAAGCACTTAATAAAGAGCTACCTGGTAAAGTAGCAGTTAAAGTTCATTCTGGTGAAGAAGGAAATCAAAATTATCTTCGCCCTGAATTTCTAAAAGAAATGGTTAACTATATAAACGGAACAATAGTTGAATGTAATACTGCTTATGATGGAGCAAGAAATACAACACAAAGACACAAAGAGTTAATGGATAGCCATGAATGGACAAAATATTTTAATGTAGATATTTTAGATGCTGAAGGACCTGATAAAATTATTGAAATTCCAAATGGAAATGTAATCAAAAAAAATTATGTTGGTAAAAATATAGAAAATTACGACTCTATGCTTGTCCTTTCACATTTTAAAGGTCATCCAATGGGACGGATATGGTGGAGCTTTAAAACAACTTTCTATTGGAGTTGCATCATCTGCAGGTAAAAGATATATACATTGCGTTGGTAAAGAAAATGGTTCATATGATGATATGTTTAAAGTAGATCAACTTAAATTTTTAGAAGCAATGGCAGATTCTGCATCTTCTGTAGTTGATTACTTTAAAGGTAATATTGCATATATAAACATAATGTGTAATATGTCAGTTGACTGTGATTGTTGTAATGTAGCTGAAGACCCATGTATGAAAGATATAGGCATACTATCTTCTCTTGATCCAGTTGCTATAGACCAAGCTTGTATTGATTTAGTAAAATCTTCAAATGATCCTGGTAAAGACCATTTACTTGAAAGAATTAACTCAAGACATGGTACACACACAATAGATGTTGCAGATAAACTTGGTATTGGTACAAAAGAATATGAATTAATAGAATTATAATAACCAAACAAGCAGTTTAAATAAATTAAACTGCTTGTTTTTCTAATCTCTTTCTTTAAATGATTTTAATATTTCACCAGTTATTGCATCAACATAATATTCATATTCATAATTTTGGTAATCAAAATCAATTTCATACACATTTTTTCCATATTTATAATCAAGTTCATTGCTTAAGTCCCTTATATTATCCTCTGTAATATTTAAGCTTTTAAGCACTATTTGTAATGCTTCTTGACTTGATATATAATTATTGTTTTGATTACTATTATTTTGTTCATTACTTAAATTATTATTTTGACTGTTTTGTACATCAGTATTATTACTGCTAACATTTTCATTTACTTGTTGATTTGCGTTAGTTGGCTCTTGCATACTACTATTATTATTTGTTTTTAAAGAATTTAAATATAGCATAATTACAAAAACAAGTAATATAACAATAATTGCAAGTAAAATAATTGTTATAATTTTAAAATTATTATTTTCTTTTTCCATATTAAACTTTCCTCCTTATAATTTACTTTTTTGATTCTTCATAAGCTTTTTTAACAGCTTTTGCAAGCTGATCTGCACAAGAAGTACCTCTGCCAGAACAATTAATACCACCTAGCTTTTTTTCTATCTCATCAACTGTCATTCCTTCAACTAGTCTTGGTAATGCTTGTAAATTTCCTGGACAGCCACCATCTAAAAATTCTACATTTGTTACTATATTTTTATTTAAATCAAATCTTATTCTTTTTGCACAAGTATTTTGCGTTTTAAATGTATATTTCATAATATACCTCCATGAATTTTATTATACATTTTAATTATACACTTTCTATAATAAATGTCAAGAAAAAAGTTTCTATGAAAAACTCATAAAAACTTCTAAAATCTAACCATTTAATAAGTATATTGCTAAATTTAAATATGTTGCAAAAATAGTCCAAATTAAATATGGCACTTGTAACCAACCAGCAAGTTTATTTCTTTTATAGAAAGATACTATCATTACAATTACTAATGCAAGTAATAATAATATCCAGAAAAATGCAAATAAACGCCATTTAAAAACAAAAAATGCTATTGGCCATAGTAAATTTACACCAAGTTGAAAATAATATATTAAACTAATTTTCGCATCTACTTGTTCGTTTACTTTAAGAATTCCATATGAAACTCCCATTAAAATATACAATATTGTCCATACTATAGGAAATAATATTGCAGGTGGTGCAAGTGGTGGCTGAACTAAAGAATCATAGTCCATAAACTTAGATAGTATAAAGCCAACAATCCCACCAAGTATTAAAGGTACTAAAATAGATTTAATAAATGTAAATACTTTTTGTTTCATTAACTATTCACCTCATATTAATATTTTATTATTAATGAAGAAAAAATATACATTTTATTAAATCTATTTTTATTTTTTAATTGTTTACATTATGTGTAACCATAGCTGTACTTGTAGTTATTTTTTCAAAAGTATACCCATTATTAATTCCATAATTTATAATACTTTCAAGTGCGTTAAGTGTTTTGTTATTTCCTGAAAAATCATGCATTAATACTACATTTGCTCTATTTTTATTTAAATTATTTACTACATTGTTATATACAACATTTGAATTTTTTGCTCCACCTGCATCATTTGAGTCAACATTCCAATCAAAATATCTATATCCATTTGCAAGTACTTTATTTGTTAATTTAGTCATTATTCCCGGATTAAATTTACTAACAGTATTTGAACTTCCTCCAGGAAATCTTATTATTGTTGAGTCATATCCAGTTGATTTTTTTATCTTCTCTCTTAACTTTACTATATTATTCATAAATGCTTCTTCTGATTTATATATAGTTTTGTAGTCATGTGAATAACCGTGTATTGCAATAGTATGTCCTTCATTTGCCTCTCTTTTTACAATATACTCTTTTGAATTATCATAATTTAATATAAAGAAAGTAGCCTTAATTCCTTTTCTTTTTAGTATATCTAATATTTTAGGTGTAATATTAGTACTTGGTCCATCATCAAATGTTAAATAAATTACTCCTTTTTTACCACTATTTTTATTATTTGTAGCCTCTTTTTTTACTACTGTTACAACACGAATTTTAGTTGCCTCATTACCTTTACTATCTTTTACTGTATATTTTATACTATACTCTCCTGCTTTAGAAGTATCAACATTTCCTTTAATTTCTATATTACTTGAAACATCTCCATCTTTTGCATCGTTTGCCTTTGCACCTTTTTCAGTATAGGCTTGTCCTACATTTATTATAGTGTTTTCTTCACCATTTAATGTTATAACAGGTGGTATATCATCTATTAATGTAACATGTCTAATTTTTTCTGCCTTATTACTAAAACTATCTTCTACTGTATATTTTATATTAAATTCTGTATCACTAATATCCTCTCTTTCAGATTTAATATTACTGCTTAAATCACCTTCATTTAAATCAATAGCCTTTACTCCAGGTTCAGTATATTCTTTTAGATACGATAATTTATAATCTTCTCCTCCTTCTAGTATTATATCAGGTGCAAGTGTATCAACTACATTAATCTTGAAATCTTTATTATATGTGCCAAATAAAGTTTTAACTTTATATTTTACATTATATACACCTACTTTTTGTGTATCTATACTTCCTTTATCTACTGTTACTTCATCAGTTATATTATTAAAATGATATACTGTATATGGAATTACAATATCTTCATTACTTTTAGCTTCTATATTTGTTTTTTCTAAAGTCATTTGCGGTATTTCAAATAGATACTGACAGATAATTAAACAAACAAATAGAACAATTAATATAACATACAATTTTTTATTTGTTTTTAAATGATCCTTAAAAGATACGTTCCCGTCCATTATAACTATACCATTTTCTTTAACTTTGCTTTTTTCTCTAAGTTTTAATATTAATAAAATAATTAAAAATACGCCCAGTTCAATTAAATAAATTCCTAACATAATTTACTCATCTCTTTTTATATTAAAGACCTTTACATAATAATTATATATCAAATAACATTTATTTTCAATATATTATACATTTATCTTATGTTTATTCAAAACTTATCCAAGTGCAACATCCAAAATCATCATTAATACAAAACCAACTGTTACACCTATTGTTCCAATATATGAATTTTTACCATATTGTGTTTGAGGTATTAATTCATTAATTACAACATATATCATAGCACCTGATGCAAATGACAAAAAATAGGGCATAAAAGGTGTTACAAAATTTACTAGTAATACGGTAAGTATAGCAAATACCGGCTCTACAATACCTGATAATATCCCATACAAAAATGATTTTTTCTTTGACATCCCTTCATTTCTAAGTGGCATAGATACAATAGCACCTTCAGGGAAATTTTGTATTGCAATCCCAATGCTCAAAGCAAGTGAACTTGCAAGTGTTATACCTACATTTTGTGCAAGCATACCTGCAAAGACTATCCCTACAGCCATTCCTTCTGGTATATTATGTATGGTAACAGCTAAAATAAGCATAGTTGTTTTACTAAATTTACCATTTTTACTAGTTATATTTATATGTGGTACTAAAACATCAAGTAAAAGCAAAAATAACATTCCAAGTATAAAACCTATACTTGCTGGTAGAAATGATATTACACCTTGTTCTTTAGCCATATCAAGTGATGGTATAATAAGTGAAAAAACAGATGCAGAAATCATAACACCTGATGCAAAGCCAAGCAAAAATTTCTCTATTTTTTTATCTAAGTTTTTACTCATAAATAATACTAGTGATGCACCTAGAGTTGTACCTAAAAAAGGGATTATTATTCCAATAAAAGTGTTCATTATTCACCTCACATTAGTTTATTCAACTAATAGCAAAGTGGTTACAAAATCTTTTCTACTCCATAAATGAACTTGGATGATATGCGGTAATATTATTTTCTTCTGCTTTTCTTAATACATCTAATCTATCATCAATAAATACAATATCTTCAGTTTTTACATTTAATTTTTTTGCATATTCAAGCAATACATTTACTTTAAGCATTGTTGAACTTACGAATATAATATTCTCTTTTTTAAAATACGGATAATTTTTTTCTAGCCATTCATATTTTTGATTAATTTCGTTATTTGTAACAATTGTACCAAGTATATATATCTTATCGCTATCAAGTTGACTAACTAAATTTTGCATTGTTTTTAAAGGTCTAGCTTGTAAAAACAAATTTCCAAATAACAAGTTCTTCATACTTTGACAACCAAGCTCGCTACATTCTCCTCCATATAGCTTGTCCTCATATCTATACTCAGATAACGTTCCATCTACATCAAAAAATACATATTTATTTGCTAACTTATTTTCCATAATTTTACTCCTTTATATATTCATTTTGTATCCATTTCATTATAACAGCTACAATATAATCAATTTCATAATTTGTTAAAGTCTTTCCTTGCTTTATTTTATGCCATTTGTATAAACAACCTCTACAACAAGTAGCGGTTGCATGTTGTGCAATAAATACTGGATGTCCTTTCATTGGTGTTTGCTTACCATCATTTATTATAAAATCTCCTGCAAGTCTTTTATTTATAAAATCATATGCGTGTTCTCTAATTTTATCTAGTCCCTTTTCATCTATATACTTTATATCCTTTTCTTTTAAATGAAAACTGCTTCTAAACTTAGATTTTGAGAGTGAAAAAAGTATATTATCGATTCTTTTATCTAATTCATTATCCATGTTTTTAATACCCACTTTATTAATTATAATTCCTCTATATTTTTAGAAATCAAATTCCATTCTTCATCAAAATTAAAATATGCCTTAATCTTTTTTCCTTGTAATATAAGAGGTAACCAGTACTTATCATCAGGTAACATTTTATCATAAGGAATATTATCTATATCAAACCACTCAGGCTTCATTTCATCACTTTCGGAAATAATACCGTCATATTCATATACAATGTATAAATGAAATACGACATTTTCTTTTTTCCCTTTATAATACTCATCAAATTCGATAAATCCTACTTTTTCATATTTAGTAGGAGTAACAAAAATTTCTTCTTGTGTTTCGCGTATCATAGCCTGCTCCACAGTCTCATTTTCCTTTATTTTTCCACCAATGCCATTATATTTTCCTTCTCCAAAACCTCTTTTTTTCTTAGCAAGTAATATCTTATTTTCCCTTATTATTAAACATAAAGTTGTTTCTATTCTATCCATAAATATCTACTCCTAATTTTTTATTTGTTCTCATCACATCTGCCACATTTATCACAACCATTACATATAATTTTGCTACCACATAAATTACATTTATCACTAAAATATGGTGTATATAACTTATCTTTTGGTATAATACTGTTATATTTATCAACTAGTTTATATTCTATTTCTCGTCCTTTAAAATTTACATTTGCTTTATATGCCATTTTACTTTGAACATCTTTGCTTTTTATATGATACATCTTTTTATCTTTAATAAAAAAAGTGCCAGTTTCAATAAAACAAAAAGTCGTGTTATTTTTCTTGCAATCATTACTTAATTTCTGTACCCATTTAAAATCACAAGGTCTTGAGCCATCATAATTTTCTCCGCCGCAAATTACTTGCTCTATTTTTCCAGTTGCTAAATATTTATCTATATCTACCTTATCTATAAATGGCGCTACCATAACCCCTCTATGTTTAGCTTTTAAATTAAGTAAAATTGGAATCCTTTGATCTGCTCTTTTTTGATTTTCAGCTGTCACATTTAGTATGACATTTTCGTATCCTTCTCCCCAGTCAAACGGTAGATTTTCCTCTATTCTATCAGCTCTTTTAGTTAGTATAAAAAATATTACATCACTTCTTGTCTTAATTATTTTCCATGCTTCATCTCTCCATTTATCTGCTTCTTCTAAAAAGAAATCTGAAGTCATGCATATTCTAATTTGTTCACCAGGTTTAATCTTGTAATTTCCTGCTCTATCTTTTTGAAGTGGATAATTAAAATTAGTTTTAGTCTTATATATAACATCTCCAGATTTATTACTTCGTGTTTTATCTAAATAAAACATATAACAATTCTTGCAACCTTCACTAATTTTTTTACAACCATGCCAAGGATTCCATATATCATGCATTTAATCATCTCATTTCTATAGATTAGTTTTAAACAGCCTCTTGACTTATATTTTCTTCAACATTTATACTTTCTGATGCATTCTCTTCTTGTTCTAATATTTTTATCGCTACAAAATTAACTATACAAATTAATAACAGTACAAATAATGCATAAACTAAAGAATATTTAGTTAATATTAGTGATATTATGCCACTTGTAATAGTCATTCCAACTTTTCTTGCAAAGTTAAGATAGGTTAGGTATTTTTGATGTTTACTACTTTCAAAATTTTTTAGAATATAATCTTGCATATATAACTTTATAGGATCTCTAACAAATAATATTAGGCAGAAACCAAATGTCATTATTACAATTTTAATAGCAATATCATTAATAAAGTAACTTGTAATTAAAGATACAAGTGATAGTACTAATAGTGATAAAATTATTCTTACAGTTTTATCATTAATCTTATTATATATTTTTTTATATACTACATCTCCTATTATCCTTATAATCCTTGAGATAAATATAATTAAAGTAAATATTGTTGCTACATTTGTACTTGAATAATATTTTGATAATTCATCTTTTATAAATAGACTACCATTATCTTGTCCTACTTTTATAATACCATAAAAAATACCATATACAATAAATAATATAACTGCAAGTCGTACTATAGTTACTTTAACATTTTTTTCTATATTTATTTTATTTTTTCTTTCACTTGTAACTTTATCTTTATTTACATCAACAATAAAGAAAGATAGTATAACACAAAATATGCAGTTTATAATACAACAAATCATTGGCAAATAACCATTTATATTAAATAACTGTCCTGCAAATAAAGCAATAACTGCAGTAATTACTGAATATAATATATTTATCTTACTCTTAATAGAAATAAATTTATTTTCTTGCTTAATATATTTTAAATTACCTTTTAGTATAATATCTCCCATATTACTAAATACATATGATATTTCATATAATGTTAGTGCAATTATAAATGTTAGATATTTAGTACCAAACGTAATTAAAATACTAGATATTAAAAGTAAAATAGTTCCAAGTCTTACTGAATTTAAATTACCAATCTTTTTTATAACATTAATTAACGGAATTTGAAATATTACATTTATCAATACAGAGATTGTTGTAAGAAAAGTTATCTGTGATGCAGTTAAGCCTTTTACATATGTAAAAAACAATACACTAATTGCTATATAAAATAACAAATCTCCTGAAAATGCTGAATATATAATATGTATTTTATTACTTTTTTTTATTTTGTCTTTTTCCATAAATCTTCCTCTTTTTATCTAATTATAACATATAAATATTATTTATTCTACAATTTTTTTAGTTCTTGTTAGAATATATAAATCATATACATATTATAATTGGATGTGATTTTTTGTTTATTGTAAATTTAGTATTAATTATCTTACTTGTAATATTCCTTGTTATATTAAAAATAGAAACTGTTAAATTATCTATGTTTTGTGTGTTAAAACACAGTTACCAAAATAAAGTATTATTAATTCCTTCGATAATAAGCGTACTCTCAAATTTGTTATTATTTTTAATTTGGTATTTAGTAACTAAAAATATATTGAATTTATCAATTATAGATGTGTTTTTTATTTTCTTTATTAAAAATAACTATTACATATTTAATCTAATTGCATTATTATTAATAACTATAGGGTTCATTGCAATAGCTATAATTATAAACTCATTTTGCTATTTACTTATAAATATATGTTATGAAGATATAGATGGAACTATAAAGATAAATTTTAAAGAAATAGGTAGAATAAACAGTTATGATAACATAGAAAATAGTGTTATAAAATACAATTATATTCAAAAAGTAAATATATTAGATACATTACATGTTAGTATATTATCATTTGTGTTTTTCCTATGTAGTATATTATTTTTAACACTCATTGGAAAAATTATAAGTCTAAATTTTATTTAATATAGTACATCAAATTAATTGATGTACTATATTATGTTGCAATATTAGTTAATTGCTCTCCAAATTTATCAAATAAAGCTTCTCTAATTAGTTGATTTTCAGGAGCTTTTAAATATTTATCTTCTTTTAATATATCTTTTACCGCTTGTTGTGCTGATTTTAGTATCTTCATATCTTTTAACAAGTTAGCAAGTTTAAATTCAGGAAGTCCAGATTGTCTTATTCCAAAGAAATCACCCGGTCCCCTTATTTCTAAATCTGTTTCAGCAATTTCAAAACCATTATTACTCTTTTCCATTATTTTTAGTCTATCTCTTGCCTTCTGAGATTTATTATCACTTTTTAATATACAATATGACTCAAATGAGCCTCTACCTACTCTACCTCTAAGCTGATGTAGTGCGGCAAGTCCAAATCTATCTGCATTTTCAATTATCATTACTGTTGCATTACTAACACTTATTCCAACTTCTATAACTGTTGTAGAGATAAGTATATTGATTTTGTTATCTTTAAATCTTTGCATTATATCATCTTTTTCTTTGTTTTTCATTTTACCATGTAAAAACTCAACAGATAAATCTTTAAAATATTCATTCTTGTATTTTTCATATATTTCTTCAACTGATTTTAAATCTAAAGTATCATTATTTTCTACAAGTGGACATACAACGTAAATTTGTCTTCCAGCCTCCACATTTTTCCTTATAAAATTATTTATTCTAAATTCGTAAGTTTTATCAACTACATATGTCTTAACAGGTGTTCTTCCAAGTGGCATTTCATCTATTATTGATAGGTCTAAATCACCATAAAGAATAATTGCAAGAGATCTTGGAATTGGTGTTGCTGTCATAACTATTGTATCAACACTTTTTCCTTTATTTGTAAGTTTCATTCTTTGTTTTACACCAAATCTATGTTGTTCATCAGTTATAACTAAACTTAAATTGTTAAACTCTATATTATCTTCTATTAATGAATGTGTACCTATTAAAATATCTATTTCTTTGTTTTTTAGTTTATTTGAAATTATCTCCTTATTCTTTTTAGTAGTACTAGATGTTATAATTTCAACACTCATTCCAAGTTTATCAAAATATGGTTTTAACTCATTATAATGCTGATTAGCAAGTATAGTTGTTGGTGCCATCATTGTTGCTTGATAGCCATTTTTTACAGCAATATACATAGAAATAGCAGCTACCATTGTTTTTCCACAACCTACATCCCCTTGAACTAATCTATTCATTATTTTATTTGATGCTAAGTCTTGTTTAATTTCTTCTATAACTCTTTTCTGTGCACCTGTTAATTCAAATGGTAATAATTTAGCAAATTCACTATCATCTATATCGCTATATGTATTTTCTTTTTTTACACCTAAACTATTATCTTTTAATGTCATTAAAGCAAGTTGCAATAAAAATAATTCTTCAAATATTATCCTATTTCTTGCTCTATCAATCGCAGAAAAATTTTCAGGAAAATGGATATTTTTAAGTGCATAGTTTATATCTGCTAAATTATATTTTTTTCTAAAATCATCACTAAATATATCTTGCTTAAATACCTCATCTTCATAAATTGTATTTATTAACTTAAATAAATAATTTTGAGTAATACCTGATGTTAATGTATAAACTGGATAAATCCCTTGTACTTTATCTAATTCAGCTAAATTATATATTTGAGGGTTATCTATTACTTTTCTTCCGTATTCTACTTGCACTTTTCCATAAAAAATATATGACATGCCACATTTTATTCTATCTTTTATATATCTTTGATTAAACCATGTAAGTTTTATATTATCAGTATCATCACAAGCAAATGTAGAAAATATAGATAAGTTTTTCCTAATTCTTTGTACTTTAATATCTGTTTGGATTTTTCCAACAAATAAAGCATAATCTCCGTCCATTAGATCAACTATATTTCTTAATCTTGTTCTATCTTCGTAAGTCCTTGGGAAATGTTCTACCATATCATTAATACTAAAAATTCCTAGTTTATTTAAAAGAGCTGCTTTAGCTGGTCCAACCCCTTTTAAATATTGTATATTTTTTTCTAAGTCAACCATTAATTATATCACCACAAAAATTATACTATAAAACATTTGTTTATTCAAGTGTTAAAATAATATTTATATAAATTATACTAGACAAATGTGTAAATATTATGTTATAATAATATAGTAAAAATACACAAATATCTACTATAATTAGGAGGTGATTAGCTTATGAAACATTCAAAAACATTAAATGCAGGATGTTTAAAAAGTTCTGCAAAAACTGGTGGATGCGGTGAGTGTCAAACCTCATGTCAAAGTGCTTGCAAGACTTCTTGTACTGTAGCAAACCAGTCATGTGAAAAGAACAAATAAAATCAAAAAAAGATTGATATTACTAATGTAATATCAGTCTTTTTTCTATCTATAATGTTATATTCCATACACCATTATTATTCTTTCCAGTAGTTTTTATGCCATATTTTAGTGTAACAATTGGTCTTATACCATAAGTAGCGTTGTATGATGAACTGCTATCTTCAAAGCCCATATATATATTATTTATTATTCCATTTTGATGTATATAAAATCTATATTTACTTCCTGTTTCGTTTATCATATTATATAACCAATATCCAACAGGGGTAACTATTAAATTGTAATACTTATTTGAACGTGGAATTGAAGTATATGTAGGTACTGAATGGTTCTTATCTAAATTTATGTTACCAACAAATTGTTTTAGTTCTTCTATTGTTAATACATGAACATTAGTTGCATAATTACCATTTAAATATTTGTTAATTTTACTATTAAATACATTACTTGAAGTCCCGCTTATACCTTGAAGATAAATACTTTCTGGTACACCTGCACTTATTAAACTAATTGTACCATTTGATTTACTAAGTACTCTCCAGCCAGTAAGACTTGCTTTTTTACCATTTATACTAACATTAGAATATGAAACTGGATAATCTACATAATCTCCGATACTTACTTTAGAATATAAATCATATAATACTTTTTCATTTTTATCTTCTTGTGAACTATTATCAGGAACAACATCAGGTTTATTATCATTTGTGTTAGTGCTACTATTATTATTATTGTTATTATTACTACTGTTATTTTTATTATTAGATACACTAGATACTTTTGAATTAGTATTAGAAGTTGCAATAGATGTAGAATCTTGTAATTTATCTTTTGCATTTTCATCTACGTTTTCTTCTTTTTTATCTTCTTCATTTTCAGTTAATTGCTCATCTATTAAATTATTTGCTTCAATTAAATCATCATCATTATTTTCATCTATTACAAGAGGTGCATCATTTTTACTTATATCTATATTTTTATTACTTGAAATATTTTGAACAGTTTTTATTACTAAAAATGTTATAAGTATTAATGCAAGAACTATACCAACAAGTACAATTAGCGGTATCCTTATTTTTTGTTGATTATCCATAATATCACCTTCTATAACTTAGTTTATTTATAATTATTATATACCAAATACTTAACAATTTCAATTTTTTAAATTATATTTTTATTACTTTAAAATTAAATTTTCTATATCTTCTGCATTTTCAGAAATTATTAAATAGACATACTTTCCTTTTATTCCTATTTTCCTATTTGCTACAAGTTGCTGTTGCGATAAAAGAAATTTATTCCAACTTTTTTCAAGAGTTTCGCCATAATTACTTAATTTTTCAAATACAATTTCTGCATCAGTTTTAGAATTTGTTTTAATTACTATATACTGACTTGCTGATATATCAACTAACGGAATTATACCAATATATTCTTCAATATATTTACTATCAATACCTACTGTATTATTTATATATTCTATATTTATTTCTTTAGTATTTGAGTTGTTAAAGTCTCCATTTTCTAAAATCTCTTTATTTAAAGTTTGTAAATCAATTTCTACATCTCTATTAATATTAAAAAATAATATAAAGAATAAAATGAGTGCTAAAATAACTAAAGATATACATGAATATATAATAATCTTTTTTCTCATTTTAACACTCACCTCTATTTAAAATTTCTATTTATCTAGTATTTCTTTTAATAACTTGTTAACAATTTGAGGATTAGCTTTTCCTTTTGTTTCTCTCATTATTTGACCAACTAAGAAGCCAATAGCTTTATCTTTTCCATTATGATAATCTTCAACAGATTTTGGATTAGCTTCTACTATTTTTTCAACTACTTCTTTAATTGCACCTTCATCAGAAATTTGTATTAATCCTTTTTGTTCTACTATTTTATTTGCATCTTCTCCAGTATTAAACATATCTATAAACACTTTTTTAGCTATTGCAGAACTTATCTTTCCTGAATCAATTAATTTAATTAAAGAAGCTAGATTTTCTTCTGTAACTTTACTATCTTGTATTTCTATTTCTGACTCGTTTAACATTTTAGCAAAATCACTCATTATCCAGTTTGCAACAGCTTTCGCATTGCCACATAGCTTAACTGTATTTTCAAAAAACTTTGCTGTATACTTTGAATCTGTTAAATGTTTTGCATCATATTCACTAAGTTCAAATTCCTTCATATATCTTTCTTTTTTAATATGAGGCATTTCAGGAAGATTATCTTTTAAATTTTGTACATATTCGTCGCTCATTACAATTGGTGCAAGGTCAGGCTCTGGGAAATATCTGTAGTCATGTGCATCTTCTTTAGAACGCATTGCATATCCAATACCTTTTGCATCATCAAATCTTCTTGTCTCTTGATATATTGTACCACCATTTTCTAGTTCTTCTATTTGTCTATCTGTTTCAAATTCTATAGCTCTTTCTATTGCTTTAAAAGAATTTAAATTCTTAGTTTCTGTTCTTGTTCCAAATTCTGTTTGCCCTTTCTTTCTAACAGATAGATTTACATCACATCTAAGTGATCCTTCTTGCATTTTACAGTCACATATTTCAAGATATTCAAGAATTGACTTTAATGTTTGCATATATGCTACTGCTTCCTTAGCACTTCTAATATCAGGCTCAGATACAATTTCAATTAATGGTACAGCGCATCTATTCATATCTACTAAAGTATCCCCTGTATATGCATCATGTATTAATTTTCCTGCATCTTCTTCGATATGTATTCTAGTTATACCTATTCTTTTCTTTTCTCCATCTTCTAGCATTACATCAATATGTCCTCTTTCACAAAGTGGAAGGTCATATTGTGATACCTGATATGCTTTTGGTAAATCAGGATAAAAATAATTTTTTCTATCTTGCTTAGAAAATTTAGCTATTTCACAATTTGTTGCAAGTCCCATTTTTATTGCATATTCTACTACTTTTTCGTTAAGTACTGGCAAAGTACCTGGCATTCCTGTACAAATTGGGCAACAATGTGTATTTGGATCTGCTCCAAACTTTGTAGTACAATTACAATATATTTTGGTATTTGTAGAAAGTTCTGCGTGAACTTCAAGTCCAATTACAACTTCATAATCTTCTCTCATTAAAATACCCATTCCTTTCTTTTATCTTCTATATATTTAACTAATTCGTCTTTTGTTACAAGAGTAGTCTCATCATTATCGTATACTTTTATTTCTAATAAATCTCCATTTTCAATATTTCTTTTGCTAACTGTAATTCTAATTGGTGCAGATATTAAGTCACTATCTGCAAATTTTACTCCTGCATTTTTGTTTCTATCGTCAAGTAATACATCATATCCGTTTAATTTCAAAAGTTCGTATATATCATCAGCAAGCTTTTTTACTTGTTCATTTTTTGTATAATCAAGTGGACATATATGTATATCAAATGGTGCTATACTTGGTGGTAAATTTAGTTTATTTTCAGTTGCTCTAGCTTCAAGTACTGAAGCAAATAATCTTCCAATACCAATACCATAACAACCCATTAATGGAAAATGTGTTTTACCATTTTCATCTGAGTAAGTCATATTTAACATTTTAGTATATTTATCGCCAAGTTTAAATATATTACCAACTTCTATTCCATTTGAAATTGTTAATTCTTTTTTATTACATATAGGGCAATAGTCTGTTTCAAGTACCTTTGCTACATCAACAAAATCTACTTTTCCTACATCTCTTAATATATTTACTCCTTTTAAATGATAATCTTTTTCATTTGCACCAAATACTAAAGATTTTTCATTTTCAAGTGATTTATCATATATAACTTGTGCATCAGTATTTAAATTTACTGGTCCTACAAAGCCATAAACAATATTATCGTCCTTTTCTTCTTTTTTTGGTACTAAAGCTTCATCATCTACTTTTAATAAGTTACGAAGTTTTGTCTCATTTACTTCTCTGTCAGCTCTTAAAAATACAATAATTGTTTTTCCTGTATCAAGTCTTTTATATATAACTGCTTTACCGAGATTACAAGTTTCAAGTTTTGTATATTCTTTTAAATCTTCTATAGTTTTTATATTTGGTGTATATATTTTTTCTATCTCTTCTTCTTTTTTATTTACTACATCATACTTAGTTGTATATGCTACTTCCATATTTGCATTGTAGTTACAAGAAGAACAATGAACTATCTTATCTTCGCCACTATCACATAAAAGCATAAATTCATGAGCACCACTTCCACCCATTATTCCAGTATCAGATGCTACTGCAACAACTTGTGGAATCCCAACTCTTTTGTATATATTGTTATATGCTTCAAAGAATTTATCATATTCCTCATCTAAACTTTCTTGTGAAGTATGGAAAGAGTATGCGTCCTTCATTGTAAACTCTCTTACACGAATAAGGCCTGCACGAGGTCTTGCTTCATCTCTAAATTTTGTCTGTAATTGATATACAGAAAATGGATATTTTTGATATGAAGAGGCTTCACTTAACAAAGAATATACTGTTGCTTCTTCATGAGTCATTGAAAGTACCATTTCTGTGTTATTTCTATCTTTAAATCTTAGAAGTTCAGAGCCTACACTATCATATCTACCAGACATATCCCATAATTTTTTTGTTGCTACAACAGGCATTAAAATCTCTTGCGCTCCTACTTTATTCATTTCTTCTCTAATTATATTTTCTATTTTTGCTATAACTTTTTTACCTAGTGGCATTAATGTATATATACCAGTTGCCATTTGTTTTATATAGCCACCTTTTAAAAGAACACCGTGACTTACAACACTTGCTTCATTTGGCCATTCTTTTTTTGTATCTCCAATAAGTTTAGATTGTAACATACATATCACTTCCTTTAAATATTTGGTCTTTTTTTACTAAAGTCTGTATTTTGTTCAAAAGTATATGCAACTTTAAATAATTTTTCTTCTTCAAATGAGTTTGCAATTACTTGCAAGCCTATTGGTAAGTTTTCTTTATCAAAGCCAGCAGGTATTGATATTCCTGGAAGTCCTGCTATATTTACTGGAACTGTAAATATATCTTCTAGATACATTTCAAGTGGATTTTCTGATTTTTCATTAAATTTAAATGAAGTATGTGGTGCAGTTGGAATTGCTATTACATCACACTCTTCAAATGCTTTTTTAAATTCAGAAATTATAAGAGTTCTAACACATTGTGCCCTTTTATAATATGCATCATAATATCCTGAAGAAAGTACATATGTACCAAGCATTATTCTTCTTTTTACTTCTTCTCCGAAACCTTCTGTTCTTGATTTTTTGTATAAATCAATTAAGTCGTCAAAATCTTTTGCTCTATGTCCGTATCTTATGCCATCATAACGACCTAAATTTGATGATGCTTCTGCAGTTGCTATTATATAATATGTTGCTAAGCTATATTTAGCATAATCTAAATTTATATGTACAATTTCAGCTCCTAGACTTTCTAATTTAGTTATAGCATTATCATATGCTTGTTTTACTTCCTCATTTATACCTTCTTTTACAAATTCATCAGGTATACCAATTTTCATATTTGATATATCATTTACTAATGATTTTGTATAATCTTTTTTCTCTATATTTGCAGATGTAGTGTCTTTTTTATCGTATCCTGATATAACATTTAGCATTATTGCAGAATCTTCTACATTTTTTGTAAACGGGCCTATTTGATCTAGTGAAGATGCATATGCTATAAGACCAAATCTTGATACAAGACCGTATGTTGGTTTAAGTCCTACTACACTACAATATGAAGCAGGTTGTCTTATTGAACCACCTGTATCACTTCCAAGAGATGCAAATGCCATATCTGCTGATACAGCTACTGCACTACCACCACTTGAGCCACCAGGCACATGCTCTGTATTATATGGATTTTTAGTTTTCTTTATATATGAAGTTTCTGTAGATGAGCCCATAGCAAATTCATCCATATTAGTTTTACCAAGTATAATTGCTCCAGCTTGTTCTAATTTAGTAATTACTGTTGCATCATATATTGGTACAAAATCTTCTAACATTCTTGAAGCACAAGTTGTTTTTAAACCGTTAGTACAAATATTATCTTTTATTGCAATAGGTACTCCACCAAGTATATCTATATCTTCTCCATTATCTAATCTATCTTGTAATTCTTCTGCTCTTTTATATGCATTTTCTTTATCAAGTGTTATATATGCATCAAGTTTATCTTCAACTTCGTCTATTCTATTATATACACTATCTAAAACTTCTTTTATATTAACTTGTTTTGTTTTAATTTTATCTGCAATTTCTTTTAAACTTAGTTTATATAATTCCATATTTTCCCCCTATTCTACAACTTTTGGTACAGTTATACACCCAGCTGCTTTAGTTGGTGCATTTTGTAATATTCTTTCTCTATCATATGAACTTTCTACATTATCTTTTCTAAATACATTTTTTATATCTAAAATATGTGCTGTTGGTTTAACACCTTCTATATCTATTTTTGAAAGTTCATTTGCATAATCTACAATATTTGATAAGTCATTAGTATATTTTTCTAGTTCTTGCTCTGTTAAGTTAAGTCTAGAAAGTGATGCTATATGCAATACTTCTTCTTTTGAAACACTCATCAAAAACCCTCCTTTTTAATATTTAATCATAACAATAATTATACTTTAAAATAGCTTATATGTCAAGAAAAAAATAGAGCTCAAATATTCTAAAAAATTATCACTATGTTACTAATATTAATTAATTTTATATAATAAATGACAAAGCTTATACTATAATATAGTATAAACTTTGCCTATATGTGTATATGAGTAATATTCATTAGCATTCAATGTTAATATTAATATATATTTGTATTATAACTAATACTGTTTATCTACAAAAAAGTGTTCAGTGTATCAGTGCCACATTTTAAAGTGGGACCGACACTGCACGAAAACCGTAGGAACTGCCCACATTGCCAAGGCCGCCGTTAAAGTAGAATAGTCCCGCATTAGTACCACTCTCGCTGGAATAACCTCCACGCAACAAGAATGGATACGTCGGTTCAGAAAAATATGAAGTGTCGCCAAACCAACTTGTATAGCCATCTCCTCTTTTAGATGTCTCCCATATTGCTTCTCCTTTTCTTTTACTGTTTTTTGCATTGTTATAATTTGTACTATAGCTTGAACTACTACCTTCGTATACAGATACGTATTTCGTTGATTTCTTTTCTCCATCTTTATTTGTTTCGTCTACTAGTGATTGTCCGGATGTTGTTAAACTACTATAACTAGTACCACCTTTTAGATATCCTGCTGTATATTCCATTGTTCCTCCACTCATATCATATATTCCGTATATGTTTCCTGTTGTTGATGCTAATTGACCACTTTGTGTATTGTATGTTGCTGATGTGCTTGCTCCATATCCCGTTTCTGGAGGTAAACTATTATTACCATTTTTTTTGTTTTGCGTTACCTCTACTCCATTTCTTCCATATTTACTTTGTGCAAGATAGACACAAGCTCCCCATTCACTATTCTTCATTTGATGTGTGTCTACTGTTGAAGAAGAAAATCCGTATGGATTACCACTTTGGTTTAGATTTTTGCATAATGTGAATATATCTCCTATTTTAAGACTTCCATAACTTCCATAAGAAGTTCGTCCTGGTACAAATTTTGGATATGCTTTTCCTGATGTACTTTCTATTTCAGTTCCTCCTTTTCCTGCTTCGTATTTTGATACCCATATTCCTGTTAATTCACTATCCCATCCACCATTTGCAAATTGTGTGTCTGTTTCATCTCTAAATGCTGGATGTACAATATAATCTTTCGGTATTTCTTGTTCATCTCCATTTTCGTCTTCATACTTATTACTTGTTCCTTTTAAGAATATTATATCTATCTCTCCACCTGCGGTTGTTTTTTGCGAACTTCCACTTCCTGTATATTCTGGCTCTTTTACTATCTTGTATGCATACCTTGGTATCCATACCCACTGGCTTCCATCTTCTGTTTCTGCATTTGCCCATCTACTTGTTGTATTATCTGTTCCAAATTCTTGTTTGCTTTCTTTGTACGCATACCAAGCTGGGTCATCTGTTGTTGTTTCTTCTGACTTTCCACTTCCATCTTCAGCAAATTTTATTGCCTTCATTCCTTCAAGTATCTCTGGTGCATTTACTTTGCCTGTTCCTTCTTCTTGATTTCCATTTGTTCCATATACTACTGGTTTTTGTAATATTGCGGTATTTCCATTTACTACTATCTCATATCTTTTTGGTATATTTACTTCATCTTGTTTATAAAATTGTACATTTCCTGTTACTGCTCCATCATAAAAGTTTGATGTAAATGTTTCAGTTCCATTATATACTGCTATATTTGTTACTGTTATTTTTGGGTTAGTTATATTTACTGAATCCTTATCTTTTCCTATTGTTAATACTTTGTTTGTTGCTGTTCCTCCATTTGAATTATATATTCCATTAGTTCCTGTTACTTCTCCATCTGTTATGTCTATTGTTCCATTTACAAACTCTACTGCATCATCTGTAGTTGAATTTATAACTCCTCCTGCAATTGTTAATGTTCCACTATTTCTTATTCCGTCACGTCCTTCAATTTTTCCTCCTGTTATATTTACATTTCCTTGCGTTGAACTATTATTTATTCCATGACTATTATTACTATCACTTCCTGTTGATGTTATTGTTCCTTTTGTTACTGTTAATGTTTTTGTATTATCTATTGCATCTTGATTTGATGTTATTGTTCCGCTTGTGTTTATTGTTAATGTATTTATATTTTTTATTGCATTTCCAACTGTACTTGATATAGTTGAACTTCCTCCTCCTACTATTTGCATATATCCTTCATTTGTTATTGTTGCTTTATCTCCTTGGTCATTTGTTATTGTATGTGCTCCTAAATTTAGTTTTGCGTATTTGTTATTACTTAGTGTTGCTGTTTTATTTGTTATATCTTTTAATACTTGTATATCTGAATATGTATTTGAGTTTGTTGAACTTGCATCAAATGCTTCTTGAAGTGTATCGTAATATTCACTTCCTATTTTTGCTACTGGATTTATTACTGTTATTATACATGAAGCACTTACATTACTATTTTCTTTTGATGTTACTGTTATTTTTGTTTGACCTACTCCTTTTATTGTTACTGTTGCATTTAATCCATTACCTTCTACTGTTGCTACTTGCTCATTATTTGTTGTCCATGTTACTTCTTTATTTGATGCATTCTCTGGTAATACTGTTGCTGTAAGTTGTATTGTTTTTCCTTCTTCTATAAACACAGTTTCTTCTGTTCTATCTAGCTTAATACTTGTTACTGGTATTTTTTTGCATAACACTGCACGAAAAACGCTGTAACTGTACACAATGCCATCATGTAAGTCGAAGCCGAATAGACCCGCGAGAGTACCGCCATTATAGTAACTGCCTCCACGCCTCAAGAACGGATTCAACGTGTCAGAGAAATATGAATAGTCGCCAAACCAACTTCCATTGCTACTATTTCCAGAAGTGGATGTCTCCCATATTGCTTCTCCTTTTCTTGCTTTGTTTGTTTCTTCATTATAATTGTTTTCTTGAGTATCACTTTCTCCTACGTTATATATTGATACGTATTTTGTTGATGCTCCACTTCCTTTTTTGTTATCTTTATTATTTGTTTCATCTAATAGTGATTGTCCATAGCTTTTTAAATATCTATTACCATTATTTAGATATCCTGCTGTATATTCATATGCTCCTCCACTCATATCATATATACCGTATAGATTACCTGTTGTTGATGCTTTCTGTCCTTCTGGTGTATTGTATGGATATGATGTGCTTTCTCCATATCCTGTTTTTGCTCCACTACTATTATTATAAACTTTGTTTTGCTGTACCTCTACTCCATTTCTTCCATATTTACTTTGTGCTAGGTAAGCTACTGCTCCCCATTCACTATTCTTCATTTGATGTGTATCTACTTTTGAAGAAGAAAATCCGTATGGGTTATTAGTATCTGTTGCTAAATTTTTGCATAATGTAAACATATCTCCTATATTGATTTCTACATATGAATTTTCTCCTTGTACAAATTTTGGATATGTTTGTTGTGATTGACTTTCTGTTCCTTCTCCTTTACTTGCTTCGTATTTTGCTACCCATATTCCTGTTAACTCTTCATTCCATCCACCATTTGCATACGCTGGTTCTTTTTTACTTTCATCTGTAAATGCTGGATGTACTATATAATCTTTTGGTAAATCTTGTAAGTCTCCATTTTCGTCTATATATTTTGTACTACTTGTTCCGCTCATAAATTTAATGTCTATTTCTCCACCTTCGGTTGTATAATCGTTTGGTTGTCTTACTATCTTGTATGCATACCTTGGTATCCATACCCACTGGCTTCCATCTGCTGTTTGCGCATTTGCCCAATGACTTAACTTTGCATCTGTTCCATAATTTCCTTGGTCTACATAGGAATACCAATCTGGATTATTTTCATCTGTTGCTTGTGGTTGACCATTTTCATCAAACGTTATTGCTGTCATTCCAGGTAATAATTCTGGTTTATTTACTTCTACTTCTACTGGATTTATTACTGTTATTTTACATTCTGCTTTTGCACTTTCGTTATCTTGTGATGTAACTGTTATTATTGCACTTCCTACTCCTTTTATTGTTACTTTTCCTGTTTGGTCTACCTCTGCTACTGTTTGTTCATTACTTGTCCAAGTTAATAGTTTGTTTGTTGCATCTGGTGGTTGTATTGTTGCTGTTAGTTGTAATGAATCCATACTTCCAAGTATTATTGTTTCTTCTGTCTTATCTAAAGTTATACTATCTACATTTATTTTCTTAGTTGTTCCTTCTAAATCGTTTATTGATTTACTATGTTCTTTTATTTGTTCACTTGTTATTGTTACTTTTACTTGTATGCTATATTCTATTCCTGGCTCTAAGTTTTTTATTTCATATTTTCCGTTATATTCTGTTTGGTCTGGTTGTATCTCTACATTTTGTGTTGTATATTCATCTTCTGTATCTTTTTTCTTATACATTACTTCTATTTTACTTATTGTTCCATGTTCTGTTGATGTTTGTATATTTACTGGTATTACTGTTTCTGTTATTCCACCTGTATCTACACTTGCTGTTAATGATATTGGCTCTGTTACTTGTACTTGGCACTCAGCTATTGCTTGTTCGTTATCTTTTGATTTTACTGTTACTGTTGTATTTCCTATCTCTTTTGCTATTATTGTTGCTTTTGCTACTCCATCTGTTGCTGTTTCTTCTCCTGTTATTGTTGCTATATTTGTTTTTTCACTTTCCCAAGTTAGTCCTTGGAATGTTGCATCTTTTGGTGTTAATGTTGCTTGTATTTCTTTTGTATTTCCAAGTGGTATCTGTATAGTTGTTGGTTCTATTGTTATACTTGATACATCTATTTTTTTAGTTTGTGTTACTTCTAATGTTTCTTTTTTACTTCTTCCACTTGATATTGTTACACTTACTTCTATTTCATATTCTGTATATGGTTTTAAATTTGTTATTTGGTATTTTTCATTTGTATATTCTGTTTCATTTACAGCTTCTGGTATTGTTATTTCTTGCCACTTTGTTTCTTCTGTTTCTGTTTTTTCTTTATACCTTACTTTTATTTCTGTTATATTACCATATTCTGTTTTTGCATATATATTTAATGGTATTATACTTGATGTTATACTTTCTTTTACTACACTTGCACTAAATGTTATTGGTTCTTGTATTTCTACTTCACAAGTATCTCTTTTTGTTTCATCATCTTCTGATATAGCTGTTATTATTGTTGTTCCTACTTCTACTGGTGTTATTGTTCCATTTGCATCTATTGTTGCTATATCTTTTTGACTACTTTCCCATCTTACTTTTTTGTTTGTTGCATCTTGTGGCAATACTTTTGCTTCTAATTTTTTTGTTTTATCTCCATGGTATATTTGTAATGGCTTTGGTGATATTGTTACACTTTCTACTGGTATTTTACTTGGTGTTGCTGTTAATACTACTTTTTTATCTTGTCCGCCATCTTTTAAGTGTGCTATTACTTCTATGTCATATTTCTTTTCTGCTGTTAATCCTGTTATTTGATAATCATCTTTTGAATATGTTTCTGCATTTACTGTTATTTCTTGTGTTTGCCATTCTGTTGCATTTTCTTCTTTGTATCTTACTTGTATTTTATCTATTGTTGAATATGTTGTATCTGCATCTATTTTTAATATTACTATTGTTCCTCTTGCCTCTGTTACTTCTGCTTTTAAGTTTAGTGGTTCTTCTACTGTTACTACACAGCTTACTGATTTAGTTAGATATTTTGCTGTTATTGTTGCACTTCCTACTTCTTTTGCTGTTATATTTCCATCCTGGTCTACTCCTACTTTTGCATCATCACTTGTTTCCCACGTTAATGTTCCTTCTCTTACATTTTTATTTTCTACTGTTGCTTTTAATGTATCTTTTTGTCCTTTTCTTAATTGCAATGTTTGCTTATCTAGTGTTATTTTTGTTTTATCTATTACACTTACACTACATACTTCTGATGTTAAGTTTCCATATTCTCCCTTTGCTATTATCTTTGCTTCTCCTACATCTCTTCCTGTTACTACTCCTATTTGTGATAACTCTACTGCGCCTTGTGGATTTTGACTTTCTACTTCCCATGATACATCTTGGTTATCTGCACTCTCTGGTGTTATTATTGCTCTTAACTGTTGTTCGTCATCTAATCCAAGTACTACTTCACTTGGATCTATTGTTATTCTTTCTACTTTTATATAGTCTCCTACATTTACTTTTACTGTTACTTTCTTTTCTATCTCTACTCCATCTTTTGCTGTTACTTTTGCTGTTAGTATTGCTATTCCATCACTTATTCCTTGTATATCTACTGTATTTTCTTTTTCTTCTATTATTCTTGCTCTTGTTTGCTCATCTATTTCAAATTCTACTTGGCTATCTGCATCTGGCAATACTGTTGCATATATTCTTTCTTTTTGACTTATCTTTAAGCTTACTTCCTCTGTACTTAATACCAGTACTTCTCCTTCATTTAATATATTTATTCCTACTTCTTTTGCCCATTCTTGTTGTTCTTCACTTAAAAACTTATCTCTGTTATCTATATATATCTTCCCATCTGCTACAAATACTTTCCCTTCGTATTCTGTTCCTACTATACTTGGCATGATAGAAGCGAGACTGTTATTTTCACCCTCGTTTACTACTTTTCCTTTATATATTATATTTCCTTCTTTTGTTATATTCATCTTGTCTGTATAGTATCCTTTTGTATTTGATACATTATCAAACAAGGCACTTGAGTAAAAATTATTATACTCATCTTTTAATGCTGTTAAATCTGTTTTTACCTTAGTTTCATTTGCTTTTGATACTGGATTATTATTTGTTATTGACAAGATTACAGCTCCTGCTAGTATTATCATTACTATTATTGTTATTATTAATACTAGTAATGATATTCCTTCTTTTTTATCTTTCATTGCAACTTTGTTTATACCTGTTTTCATTTATATATTTAACCTCCATATACATACAAAAATATATTTTAGGAATATGAAAGCGTTTGAAAAGCTACTAATTAGTGCATTTTCTCTATATCAGTTTCACTTCCTAAATATATCACTATGGTTAGTATAACACAAAACAAAGATAGTTGCAATAAAGAGACATAAATTTTCTAAAATTTTTTTTACATTCAAAAAAAGACACGCTAAAATTAGCATGTCTTTCCATAGTTTATTTACCTATAATTTTCATAACAAATGAAAGTATCTTATTACTGAATTTTATAAATATAGAAATACAGATAATATATAATACTATACAAATTATGGAAAGTATCATTAAGGTATAAAACTTAAAGTAAAAAGATGAAATTGCACTAGCAACAAATATTCCCCAACAAGCACCACCAATTACCTCATGAGGCAAATGACCTGATCTTATATTCATTTTCTCAGCAATATCTTCAAAATTTCTTTGAATTTTTGTTGCCACTTCATTATCGTCTTGCCTTATAAGATAAACTTTTGAAAAAAATTCGTTGTTTGTTTCAGCACTCTTCTTTACTGCATCACAAAGTATTTGAACAGTTCTTCTTACTCCAAGTGCATCTCTAATTACAACACACATATTACCAATAGCTATTGTAGAAACTGCCATTGCCAAAAGTAATATTTCATAAGAAGAATTAATCATAAATAACTTTGCAGTTACAAATATGGCTATTACAGTCCAAGATACTGAAAATGCAGTATGTGACGATGGAAATCCACCATCTTGCGTTAAATCCTTAAAGCTTATCTTCCGTAATGTAATTGCTCTAAAGTACTTTTTTATAATTTGTGTTCCAAGTGATGTTGATATAAACGTTACAGCAACATATAAAAGAAAATGTATAAATTGTGTCATATTATCACTCCTGTACTAATTTATTTAAAAGTAGCTGTGCCATTTTATAACGACCTCTATTAACAGCATAATTTATTAAATGTTTAAAAAGATCTTCTTTCTTATTTACTATGGCCTTATGATATACACTAAGAATTAATTCAGCCATAATTGGGTCATTCTTAATAAAAGTGTTTTCTAATGCTACATCTTCACGTGCATACGGGTCAACTCTTTCATCCTCTATCAACTTTTTAACTACACCATAATTTTTGTATTTTGATGCAAACATAAGCCAAGCATTATCAAAATCAGCTGGATTAAAAGATTCTTCTTTTAATAAGTTAGAAAATAAATCTTCCATAAATTGTTTATCATACATATAAAATAGTTTTTCTAAATATTTATCATATTCATTCTTTAAATAGAAAATATTATCAATATGATTTAAATTATTTAATTTTTCGTGTGCTTTAAGAATTTTTTTTAAAATTTGTTCAAGTAATTCTTCTCTGAGCAAAAAAGTTCCTGTATTATATCCCATATTATATTCCTCCTTAAATTATTAATTTAGTTTATATATTTTACTTTAGTATTATAGCATAGGAATTTAATTATGTCAATTTTTTTAAGAAGATGATTATATTAATTATAATTTGCAAATTACTACAAATACTAATTTTAGGTGAAAATAATGAATAAAGAAAAAATATTAATTACAGGTGCTGGTAGTGGACTTGGAAAAGAAGCAGCTCTTGCACTTGCAAGGCGAGGACATACAGTCTATGCAACTGCTAGATATGATACAGAGGTTAATGAATTAAAAAAGCAAGCTAAAGATGAAAATATAGATTTAAGAAGTTTTAAACTTGATATATTACTTGATGAAGATAGAAACAAACTACTTAATATAGATTTTAATATACTTGTAAATAATGCTGCAATTGGTGACTCTGGTTCAGTTAGTGAAATAAGAGTAGATAGATTTGAAAATGTATTTGAGACTAATGTATTTTCTAATATAAAAATAACACAAATTGCATTAAAGAAACTAATTGAAGAAAAAAAGGGAAAAGTAATTTTTGTTTCATCACTTTTTGGTAGAATATCATATCCGTTTCTTGCACCATACTGTGCTTCAAAATTTGCTATTGAAGCTTTTGCATCATCACTTAGAAAAGAGCTTAAAGACCTTGATGGAACTAATATACAGGTAGGTATAATTGAGCCTGGTGCATACGCTACAGGTTTTAATAAAGAAAACAATGATAAAAAATTTGAATGGATGCAAAGAGAATCATATTTTAGGTATAAATGGCAAGATATAAAAGAAAAGGAGGAAAAAATATTTAATTTCCTCGAACGTAAAAAATTTGATACTATAATAAATCAATATATAAAAGCTGTGGAATGTAACAAATTAAAACATAGATATACTGCTCCTAAATCACAAGCGTTTTTTATACAACTTGGCAGAATTTTTGGGATGTAATCATTTTATGTATGAAAAGCTATAAAAAGCTTTTCATATAATTTTTTTACCAGTTGTTATATCCTGTACCAATATTAGAACAGCAACAAGATGGTTGTTGCATTTTATTTTGGCAACAACAAGAATTACTTACTTGTTTACAACATTTACAAATGCAAGTTGTTTGTTGTTGACAACAATTATTACTTTTTTGACAGCAACAATTATTCCAAGAGTTATTACATCCACACATTTTATTTTTTCCCCTTTCATATGCGTTTTTAACGCTAATATATATTATGTATATTTTAAAATAAATGCTACAAAAAAACTGTTAATTTATATAAAAACTAACAGTTTCTTTTTTTACTAATTTTTAAAGAATGCTTTATATGCTTGATATGTCATATATACATCAAATTTTGAAGTTATTTCAAATGGAGAGTGCATTGCAAGAACTGGTGTACCGCAATCTATTACATCTACACCTTTATTAGCAAGTATATATGCAATAGTTCCGCCTCCTCCTTTTCCGATTTTACCTAAAGTTCCAAGTTGGAATGCTACATTATTTTTTTCAAATATATTCATAACTTCACTTACATATTTAGCATTAGCATCAGATGCATTGTATTTTCCGCCACTACCTGTATATTTTTCAACAGCAATACCGGCATCCAAGCATATTACCATTTTGTACATCAGATACTTCTTCAAATACTGGATCAACACCTGCTGATACATCTGCTGATAACATTTTTGAGTTATAATACACTTCTAATTTATCAATATCTTTTTTACCACTTTTTGCAATTATTTTGTTTATAAATAAATCAAATGCTTCAGTGCTCATTGATGTATTTCCAATACTTCCTATTTCTTCTTTATCAACAACCATTGCAACCATTGTTCTTTTTATTTCTTTTTCTTCTTTTAAAATATCAAGCATTGCTCTAATTGTTGTATATGCACAAACTCTATCATCTTGCCCATAGCCACCGATAAATGATGAGTCAATACCAACATATTTAGCTCTAAAAGCAGGAACAAATGATATTTCACTTCTTGCAAAATCTATTTCTTTAATTCCATATTTCTTATTAAGAATTTTTAATACATTCTCTTTAACTTTGTTTTTCTTTGCCTCTTTATCTTTAATGCTTCCAAACAATATAGACATCTTCTCAGGATCAATAAACTCATTTGCGTTAGCTTTCATTTGTTCTTTAGCAAGGTGAGGAAGTAAATCTGCTATTGTAAAGCATAAATCATCTTTATCATCACCGATTGCTATTTTAATTTTTTCGCCTTTTTCATTATATATTACACCATACATAGCAAGAGGTATAGACATCCATTGATATTTTTTTATACCACCATAAAATTGAGTTTTTAGCAAACATACATCTTTATTTTCATATATAGGCATTGGCTTTAAATCAAGTCTTGGGCTATCAATATGTGCTCCAATTATATTTACACCTTTACTTAAATCATCTTTTCCAATCACAGCAACAAATATCGCTTTATCTTTATTAATAAAATATACCCTATCGCCTTTTTTAAGTTCTTTTTTTGTATTAATATCTACAAAATTATTCTTATCAAGCATTTTTGTAAATTCTTCAACACAAACATATTCAGTTTTTGCCTTATTTAAAAATTCAATATACTCTTTTGAAAAGCCATCTACTTCTTTTAATTCTTTTTCATCTAACTTACTGTATATATCTTCCTTGTTGTAACTTAATTTCATATTATCATCCTTTCTTAAAATTTATCCTTATCATCTCTTAGCATTTGTTCTTTAGTTTTTAGTACATGGTTATATTTTCTATCTTTAATATCCTTCATAATTAGATATATAAGTAGTATTAATACCCAAATACCACCAACTATCAAAGCAAGTAACTTTGCAAGCTCCATATATTTTTCCCCCTTATTATTCTTTTATTAAATATAATTTCTTTTGTGTATTACAAAGTGGCAATCCACCAAACTTAGTTACTTGTATCATCTCTTCTATCGAACCGCCATTTGATATACTTACTCTTGGTTCTAATGTATAAACACCATTTTCAACAAGTTCTAGTCTTGCTCTTTTTGAATTTTTGAGTGTTATAATTGCACCAATATCATGCACTTTTAACCCTACTGGATGACCTGTTGCATGATTATAGTCAGGATACCCTGCTTTTGTAATCTTATTTCTAACTATCGTATCAATTTCATAGCCTTTTTTCCCAGGCTTTAATTCATCAATTCCATCTTCTATTGCTTCTACTAATGTATCAAAAACTTTTTGCACATCTTTTGGTGCTGATGTTTCATTTTGCTTTAATACATATCCCATTCTTTGCATATCAGAATATAACGTTTCTTTATCATCAAATGTTACTTCTATTCCAAAATCAAAATATACTGTATCTCCTCTATTTAATTTTTTAGAGGATGGAAGTGCATGACCGCCTTTTAAGAAATTTTCACCTGTAAGTACAATTGGGCAATTTTCCCATGCCATACCGTAACTTTGTATATTATTTTTACCAATATACTTTTTCATTATTTCATTTGTAATATTTGTAGTTAAATTGACAATTTGTATCTCGGTTACACCTACTCTTAATTTTTCAAAAGTCGTATCAAGAATTTCACTAGTAATATTTGCAATAAATTTTAATCTTTCTAATTGTTTAATTGTTTTTTCAGCCACTAAATCGTATATTATTTTTTCTGCAGAAGAAAACTTTACTTTCTTTGAATATTTTTGATATGGCGCTTTAAGTAATGTTGTAAGCATTACAAAATCCCCATGTGTTAGTATATCAGTACTTTTATCTGACATTGTAGAATAAGACAAACATATTTCATTTGGAAATTTCAAGTTTGCAATTACATCTTCAATATACTCATGTAATTTTGCAGAATTTTCATATATTAGTATGTGTATTTTTTCCTTATTATATTTAAGTTTGGTTACATTTTGTGCATCCAAACTTGAAACTAATATATATATATCATCTGTAGATATTATACATATACTTTGTGTACTTAAATTTCTTGAGAAAAATTTACAAAAATATTTATCATGATTTTCGGCATTATACATTACCCACACTTTTTTGTTATATTTAGATAATGTTTGTTGTATTTTTTTTAACATGCTCCTAACACTTCCAAAGTTTGTTTTGCAATTTGTAATTCTTCATTTGTTGGAATAACAAATAATTTAACTTTTGAATCATCACTTGATACTAATGATTCTTTACCACTACCATTTCTATTTCTTTCTTCATCAAGAATTATACCAAGGTTTTCCATGTTAGAGATTGTCATTCTTATTTCTTCAGAGTTATTTTCAAGTATACCACCTGTAAATGCAATTGCATCTACTCTGTTAAGTTCAGCAAGATATGAACCAACATATTTCTTAGTTCTATTTGCTTGTATTTTTCTTGCAAGTATTGCTCTTTCATTTCCGTTATCAGCAGCTTCAGTCATTAATCTAAAATCACCAATACCTGTAAGTCCTATTCTTCCAGATTCCTTATTTAATATTCTATCAATTTCATCAACTGATAAATTTTCTTGTTTCATTAATCTAATTACTATTGATGGATCAATATCTCCACATCTACTTTCCATAACTAACCCCTCAAGTGGTGTAAAGCCCATAGATGTATCATATGATTTACCATCTTTTATTGCACAAACACTTGCGCCACCACCTAAGTGACAAATAATCGCATTTATATCTTCTTTTTTCTTATTAAGTAATACAGATAGTCTATCAAGAATGTACATAAATGAAGTACCATGGAAACCATATCTTCTTATTTTATATTGTTCATAATATTTGTATGGTATTGCATAAATATAGTTAAAATCAGGTATTGTTTGATGAAACGCAGTATCAAATACACCTACATTTTTAAGCTGTGGTGCAATACTTTTTATTGCTTCAACACCCATTATGCAACCAGGATTATGAAGTGGTGCTAATGGTGATAATTCCTTTACTTCATCTAATACTTCATCAGTAATTAGTACAGAACTTGAGAATCTTTCTCCGCCATGTACTAATCTATGTCCTACAGCATATATATCATTTACATCTTTTATAACACCATACTCATCGTCCATAAGCTTATCAAGTAATACTTTCATTGCCTCACTATGACTTGGCATTGAAACTAGTTCTCCATTAATAGACTTACCATTATTTAGATTTTTATAAATTAAATTTGAATCTTCATAGCCAATTTTATCACATCTTCCTTTAGCTATTACTTTTTCACCATCCATATCAATGAATTGAAATTTTACAGTTGAACTTCCACAATTAATTACTAATACTTTCATTATAATTCCCCCTTCTACTTTTATAATAAATTTCATATCATAATATACAATTATTATACACTATAAATTTATATTAATCTAGTCTAATTATATCTTTTTTTATTCTTGTGCTTGCAAACAAGTTATAGCTATTGCTCCTACTATATCATTTGTATTACAGCCTCTTGATAAATCATTTACAGGCATATTTAAACCTTGTGTAATTGGTCCAACAGCTAAAGCATCTCCAAATCTTTGCACTAATTTATAACCGATATTTCCAGCTTGTAAATCAGGAAATATTAATATATTAGCATTACCTGCAACTTTAGAGTCAGGTGCTTTAAGACTAGCTACTTCTTTTATTATTGCAGCATCAAGTTGCAATTCTCCATCTATTTCAAAATCTATATTTTCACTTTTTAATTTATTTGTTACATTTATTACTTTATCAATATTCTCGTTTTTTGCACTTCCTTTTGTTGAATAAGAAAGCATAGCTACTCTTGGGCTATCAAAAGGTACTAAAGATTTATATGATGAAACTGATGATTTAACAATATCATATAATTGTTCTTCTGTTGGAAATTCTACTAAACCACAGTCAGCAAATATAAACACACCTTGACTTCCTAATTCTTTTTTTGGTGTTTCCATTAAGAAAAATGCAGAAACTGTATTTATATTTTGTTTTGCTTTAATAATTTGTAGTGCTGGTCTTAATGTATCAGATGTAGAATGAATTGCGCCACTTACCATTCCATCAGCTTCTTTTAATTTAACCATCATTGTCGCAAAATATACTTCATCTTTTAATATTTCTCTCGCCTTTTCTGGTGTCATACCTTTATTTTTCCTTAGTTCGTAAAATTCATTTGCATATCTTTCAAATTTCTCGTTATTTTCTATTTCTACAATCTCAATATTTTCATCTAAATTAATATTATTCTCTTTGCATTTAATTTTAATTTCTTCTTTATTTCCTACTAAAACTATCTTTGCAATATTATTTTGTGATACGATATTTGCAGCTTTTAATACTCTTAAATCTAAACTTTCAGGTAATACTATTTTTTTCACATTTTCCTTAGCTTTTTGTATTATTTGTCCTATTATTCCATTAAATTCTTCCATACATATATTTCCCCTTCCTATTCTTCTTTTTTAACAATTTTTCCAATATTATTTAAATTATTAAAAATCATCATATAATTAGTATAATCAAAACCAGTAATATATTTTTGATATACCATATTTGTATTTCTTGCAAGTATCCCAATACATGCAATTTCACTTGACATTGTATCTTGCAAAGCAGAAATATTTTTCTCTAATTCTTCTTTATCTTTACTATTATTTACTGTTTCAAATGCATTATTTATATTATCATTTATATTTACATACTCATTTAAAAATCTAATATCAGGATACTGGTTAATATATACATCTGCAAGTATTATATCATATTTTTTATCTTTTAGATTTTTTTCAAAATCTTTGCTTTTAACTTTATTAATGTTTATTTTTATACCTACATTTTGTGCCATTTTTTTAATATTTTCTGCTACTTTTTTCTTTACACTATCTTCATCATTAACTAAAAAACTTAACTCTAATTTCTTTTTTACGCCATTTATTTCCTTTGTATATACACCATTTTCTTTTTTCCAACCATTAGATAATAGTTCGTTTTCAGCTCCATATATATCATATTTATACTTTATATCTGAATATATAAACGGTAAATCAATAAGCTCTGAAAAACTATTATTTACTTCTTTTATAATATCTTCTCTTTTTATTGAATATGCGAGTGCCTTTCTTACCTCAGTTAGTTTATATAACTCTGAATTTTTATTTCCAAATAAAAATAGATTTTCTCCATCTCTATATTTTTTTACATTATACTCATGTTTTCCAATAAGTTGCATTATACTATCAGATGAAGCAAAAAATATATCAATTTTATCATCTCTAAAATCTTTTACCATATCATCAGTATCTGTATAATTAGTTAATGAAATATTTTTTACTTTTGAATCTGAGTTTGTTCTTAAAAAATTTATTTTATTTTCATTTTTACTATTTATTTGATACATTGTATCAATCGTATTTTCACTTAATGGAAAATCTAGTTTATATATAAAATAAGGGTCATCTTCTTTTAGGCTAAATCTTATATAATCATTCTCTTTTGCAACTTCTTTTATATTTTCTATATTTTTGTAATATACATTATTATCCTTATTTTTAGTTATCTTTTGTATAGAATTATTTATACATTCAAAGCCTTTATTTAAATTTGTATCTAAATATACTAAATACTCTTTGTTATTTACTTTCTCTATTTTAGTTGCTAAATTATATTCTATTTCATAATTATTATTTATCTTAATTAGTTGATTACTTGAAAACAAGTTAAGTTCATTTAAAACAATATTTTTAGTTGCTAAAACATCAGTTGTATCTAGTTTTGAAATACCAAGTTTTAAATTATAATCGTTTTCAAGTTCTACTTTTGAATCTTTATTTGAAAATACACTTAGAATTGGTATATTTTCAAAAGATACTATTTTTCTTGATAAAAATCCTATTGCAACAATTAGAACAATTACAATACATACTTTAACAAAAGTTGGAATATATACTTTATTCTTTTTTACTTTAGTATATTGCTGTTCTTTTTTTATAGTTTTTTCGTTATCTTTTTCTAATTTCTTTTTTTCTTTTTTTATTTTATCTAACTTTTTCTTTTTATATTTCAAGTCATTTTCTTTTTTCTTTTTTGTACTATATCTTATTTTATTATTTTTTTTCTTTTCTTCTACTTCTTTTCTCGTTGTTTTTTTATATCTTTGTGGATCTATAATTTGTGCACTCAAATTCATCACCTACTTACATTTAGTATAATCATTTTGTGCTCAAATTATATCATAAAAAAACTCAAAAAGATAGTTTTTTTGTTCTTTTTGAGTTTTTAAGGTTATATTTTTAAATTATAACTTTGGTTCCACAACGAATTTAATCCCTGTTTTATCCTCGTTATCAATATTTACAGCTGTAAATGCTGGTGAACATACAAGTTCTACACCAGATGGTGCCACAAATCCTCTAGCAATAGCTACTGCTTTTACTGCTTGGTTTATTGCTCCTGCTCCAATTGCTTGCATTTCTGCCTTTCCATTTTCTTTTACTAGACCAGCAATAGCCCCAGCAATTGAATTTGGACTTGATTTTGCTGAAATTTTTAATACATCCATTTTTTACCTCCTATGAATTTATCATTTGTTAGTGCTACTATAATAATATCACTTGACACATTTAAATTATATATAATCGAAAAAAAAAAATCAAGATGTTTTATACTATTTGACAAAAAAATATATAATATGTGCTTTTTTACACAATTTTAAATATTTATTTATATATTTGACTTTTTATGTAAAATATGTTATAATAAATACAGTAATTTATAAAGAAAATATTTTAATAAAAAAGGAGTGCAGTTAATATGAATATATTGGTAGAAATTATTTGTAGCATAGCTTACATTGCAACAACACTTACAACTCTTGTATGTTTGTTCATTATAACAATAGGAACTTTCATGCGGATCAGTGATAAAAAGGTAAAAATTCCTAGTCAAATAATTGTTGTTTTAATCTTATCATCTATAATATCCTTAATATTGGGATTTATAGTGTTATAAAGGTATCAATTTTAATGATACCTTTATTCAGACTGTTGACAAACCTAGATAAAAAATTTCTAGGTTTGTTTCTTTTTTTAAGAAATTTAATTTTATAATGTTA
>CANPWO010000002.1 GCA_947584535.1 uncultured Clostridia bacterium | reverse complement strand
CATTAACCTCATAAATGGTGAACAAGTCACAAAATAATTTTCACTTTTTTGGGTGAACTAATCAAAAAATATTGACATTACAACAATTAAATTAAACAAGAAATAATGTTTAATTAAAAAAATACTTGCAAAAAATGAGTAAAAAATTAGATTTGTATGATATTTTTGGTACAAACCTAATTTTTTATTGAAATTTTTTTATAGAACTTTTAGCAATTATTATTGTTTCCTCCACAACAAAAGAAAAGTATAAAAATAATAGCAATTATAATAATGCAATTATTTCCTCCATTAAAAAGATTTCCAAATAATCCACAATTATTTGATTCACAACAATTATTATCCATATGATTACCTCCTTGAATTTTTTTGTTATAGTATTATATACAATTTAAAGTAAATTTGTTAAAAAATAATAAAAAAATACATTATATTAAATCAATTAACATAAATATAATTGCGAAAACTTAATAATTAGTGTTTAAAGTAGAAAAATAAATTTTTACAACTAAAAACAATGTTTTAAAGCATATATATAAAATAGTATTAAAAATTTACAGTATAATAAAAATATAAAAGTGATAGCAATATTGTTATTTGCATTCTTAGTTTATAAATTAACTTTTCCTAATGTTTTTAGCATTAAAATAATTCTAGAATATAATTTTAAATTTGTATGTTCTAGTTTTTTTCTTTTACAAAAAATATATTAACTTATATATTTTAAAGTACTATATTTGTTACTAAATTAATGATAGTACTTATATAATTAATATTTTGCTATATATGTCAATGTTATTAAAAAAAATCAACTTCAACAATCATCTTAATAGCATTGACATGTATAAATACATTTAATATTTAAGATGATATAGAAAGATATCATAAATTATCTTTTTATATAAATAGTTAAATTTAGGAGATTATATAAATTGTATTTTTTTAATGAAATAGTTTGAAATATAAATTTTATTTTAATTAGTTATCCAAAAACAGCGTAAGTACAATTTATATAGTATTACCTAATTTAACATTTCTTATATTAAATAATCTAAAGTAAAAATAAGGTTTGTATTGTTAATTTAATACAAACCTTATTTTTTATTTATTTTTCTAAAAGCCATTCAATTATATTTTTATGAACTATTCCATCTTTGCTGTAATTAATTTTATCCATTGTTAAAACATATTTTGGAAAATTATCTTTTACATTTTTATATGCACCAAATTCTCTTTTAACTACTTCATTACTTGATAAATAATCTGCTACTTGAATATAAAATCGTTCACCAAAATTATCAACAACAAAGTCAATTTCACCATTATCAGTTTTTCCTATATATACATCATATCCTCTAGCTATTAACTCATTATATACAATGTTTTCTAATCTTCCGCCTACTTTTTTCTCAACATTACTACTTTTAAGTTGCAATAGACCTAAATCTACTAGATAATATTTTTCAAGTAAAGTCATTACTGATTTTCCTCTTATATTATATCTACTAACTTTATTTGCAACCATTGAGTTAGTTATATAATCAATATAATTTAGAACTGTATCAATACTTGTTGAAATATTATCATTTTTTAAAAATTTTGTTATAGAGTTAGCTGATATTACTCCTCCTATATTTTCAAGCATAAACTGAATTATTCTATTTAATAGATTTATGTCCTTTATATTATTTCTTTCAACAATGTCTTTTAAAATAACTGTGTTGTATAAATCTCTTAAATACATTTTTCTTTCTTGTATACTTGCAGAATTATAGATTTGAGGTAGTCCACCCCATTGTAAATATTCTAAAAAGGCTTCATCTTTTTCTTTTATTATACCTTGAGATTTTTGTAATTCTATATATTCTGAAAAAGTAAAAGGCATAATTTTGATACTAATGTATCTACCAGCTAAATGTGTAGATAAGTCACTTGATAGCACTTTGCTATTTGAACCAGTTATAAAAATACTAACATTCATCGTTGCTCTAAATGAATTTATGACTTTTTCAAATTCTTGTACATTTTGAATTTCATCAAAAAGTAGATAATATTTTTCTTTATCTTTAATTTTTCCTTTTACATATTTATTAAATTCTTTAGGATTTGTATAATCTGTATAATCATAGTCTTCAAAATTTATATATATAATATGGTCTTTTTTTATTCCTCTTTCTTTTAATTCTTCAATGATTTGTTGCATTAAAACAGATTTACCTGAACGCCTAACGCCAACTATTATTTTTATGAGTTCACTATCATAGGAGTCTCTAATTTTTTTTAAATACATTTCACGTTTAATCATAATTTATTCGCCTCTAATATATATTTTAACATATTATTTATTATTTGTCAAAAAAAGTTTCGAGTATACGCGAAACTTTTTTAAAAAATAGTAAAAGTTTCGACTGCAGTCGAAACTTGAACAAAATATTATATATTAGTATATTATTTTTTTACAAATAAGCTAATTACTATACATTTTTTTCTATTATAATATTTTGAATAAATTTATTTTTATTTATAGAAGGATAAATTTGTGCATGTGAGAATTTAGATATAATTTTCTTTACTTCCCATAAACCTATACCTGATTTCACTTTTTTGCTAGAAACACCTTTTTTATAAATATCTTCAAAATTGATATTAATATCTGTATTATATGTATTAATTACTCTAATTACATCAGCACATTTTCTGTTATCATATTTCATTTCTAATCGAATATATGGATTATCACATTTTTTTGTTGCTTCATATGCATTATCTAATAGTATACCAAGAATTCTAGAAAGTTCTGGCATAGGAAAGTTTATCTCATTTACAACAGTAAAAACTTCTATATCCATAGGAATATTTGCACTTGTAACTAAAAAATATTTTGAGCCTACAATTCCATATATAGCAGATTCATTAAATATAGCTGGATCTATTATCCCTAAAGTATTTACTACTTTAAACTCTTTAAGAAGTTTATTTATATAATCGTCAAGTTTTTCATACTCTTTAGCTTTTGAATAACTACTTAAAGACTGAATAATATTATTAAAATCATGTTTTAGAGTTCTTAATCCATCTACCATACCAGACATTGTTTCGTTATGAAGTTTAGCAGTTACAAGCTCTACTTCCGCTTTATTTTTTTCTAAAGTTTTACTCATAAAGGCAATAATAAATATACAAGAAATTATAATTTGTACGCAATTTATAACGACAAGTTCAACTTTAAATGTGTATTTATTTAAAGCAAATATTATTAATTGAGGACATACACATATAATAAGTGATGTAATAAAAATAATAAGTTGCTTCATAGTAATACTATCTATTAACTTACTTAAATTAGTATGCCTTTTAAGAATAATTTTAAAAACATTTGTAAAAATAATTATAGCCAATGCTTGTAGTAATAAATTAATTATAGTGTTATATGTGTTATTTGCAAGTATTTTAAAATTATCATTTAAAGTAATGCTTGTATATATGTATGATACAAGTTGTGATAAAGTAATACAAATTATATTTAATAGTACTAAGAATACAGACTTAATAGTACTTTGCTTTAATACATATTTATATGATACAAATGCAATAATTTCTACTATTAATATATCGCATAGAGGTATTATACTTTTTATATATAAACTAGATATAGTACTTATAATAGATAGTAATATTACTAGTATATAGTCTTTTATTAAATATTTTTCTTTCCTAAAAAGTTTACAGAGAAATAGTATGTTATAAGTTGTAATCCCAACTTGAATAATTAAAACGATTATATCTAAAAATGCTTTCATTTTTTTTACTCCTTTGTTTATTAAACATTAAACTGTGAATTAACTGGACAAAATATATCTTTTGAAAAATATACATAGCCATTTTTCTTATCTAAACTAAGTATCTTTTTATCATTAACAATATATGAACGGTGACACCTTTTAAAACAACTCGGTAGTTCATCAATAAGAGTACCTAAATTTTTGCAAGTAGAGTATTTTTTATTCTTAGTAACAATTATTGATTTATTCCCAATTTTTTCAATATATAAAATGTCGTTAGTTCTAACAGTTTCCCATTTATTTAAATGTAAAAATATATGCTTATCATATGTAAATTCCTTTTTTAACCTTGTTACCAAATCTTCTAAGATATTTTGATTTACAGGTTTAATAATATAATCAAAAACTTTTACAGTAAATGATATATGCATAAATCTCTGAAAGGCAGTTAAAAATATCAAATAAAAATCATGGTTAACTTCTCTTAAATCATTAGCAAAGTCTATACCATTCTTTCCACTTGATTTAAAATCAACATCTAAAAATAATATATCGATTTCTTTTCTATAAATTGCATCAAAAATTTCTTTTTGATTATCGGTTACGATAATTATATCTGCGTCAAAGCCTTGATTTATAATCTCTGCCTCAAGGTATTTCTTAGTTATCTTAAGACTTTCAAGGTCATCGTCGCACATGGCAATTCTTAACATGAATATTACCTCGTATTTCCCCTTTTTTCAACGTTATAGAAAATAATATACTACAAGTTATTTTAAATGTCAACATATTTTTATATAAATTCTCATACTAATCATCTACTTTTTTCGACAGATTTTTTTTACATAATTTGTTTTTATACAATATTCATAAAAAAAATTAATCAAAGTATAATTAATAATGGGAGTGAGAAAATTTTGAGTATAAAAAAGAAAGAAAAGAAAAAGTGGTATAAAGAGGTATATAAAAATATTAAGACTAAGGTGCAAACCTCTGAGGCAAAAGATAAATTTTCAGATTTTTTAGAATTACCAACTGAGGTAGTAAATAGTTCAACAAAAGTTACATCTATAGAAAATAAAGATATATTAATTGAAGGGTATAAGCAAATTATGGACTATTATGATGACTATATAAAAATAAAAGCACATAATATGGAACTAGTAATAGATGGTAAAAACTTAGATATAAAAGAAATAACTGATTATGAACTTGTTATACAAGGAGAAATATATAGTTTAAATTATAAAAAATAAGGGGAGTAAAATGGGATTAAGTAATAATATACAAAATATAACTGGAACTGTGACTGTACAAATAGAAGGTTTTTTTACAGAAAGGTTTATTAACTTGTGTAGAATAAATAATATTAAAATATGGGATATTAGAACAATTGTAAAAGGCGTAGTTCGTTTTAAAATGGCAATAGGCGATTTTAAAAAATTAAGAACAATTGCTAGAAAAACAAAATGTAGTGTAAAAATAAAGAAAAAAGAAGGACTATACTTTACGCTATTTAAGTATAGAAAAAGGAAAATGATAGTTGTTCTTGTAGCTATGGCAATATTTTTTACAATTGCATTTTCAACTTTTATATGGAATATAAATATAGAAGGAAATTCTACTATACCAAAAGACGAAGTTATTAGACAGTTAAGAAATAGTGGATTATTTGTTGGAAAATGTAAAATAGGCCTTGATAAGAAAGAGATAATAAATAATTTAAGAGTTAATATGCAAGAAATTTCATGGGTAGGTATAGAAATAGACGGAACTCTTGCTACTGTAAAAATTGTTGAGAAAACTAAGTTAGATGAAAAAGATATACAAAATACTAAAATAGGAGATATAGTAGCAAAAAAAGATGGGGTTATAACTAGAATTGTACCAGAAGATGGAACAGCAATGTTAAATGAAAATAGTTATGTGCAAAAAGGAAATGTTGTTATACAAGGTACAATGTTTAGTAAAATTTTAGAGCCATTTGATGTGTCTGCTAAAGGAATAGTTAAAGCAGACTGTAGTTATAATTTTGAAAAAGATTATTTATATAACAAAACAGAAAAAAGATATACTAATAAAACAAAGTATACAGTAGGAATTACTATAAATAATAAAGAAAATATGCTAAATTATTTGAATAAAGATAAAAAGTATGATATAAGTAAAAGAGCAAAAAAATTTAAATTATTTGGGCAAGAAATATCTTTTGACTGGTATAAGTGTGTAGAATATGAAGATGTAAAGATTAGCAAGACAAAGGAAGAATTACTTAGTGAGAGTGAAAAAGATATTGATGAATATTTAAATAATGAGATTTTGCCAAATACAGAAAATGGTGTATTAGTTAATAAAGAAGTAGAGCAAATTGATATAGATGGTGGCTTTAAAATTAAAGTAATATATACTGTAAATGAAGAAATAGGTGAGTTTGTAGAAAGGAACGAGAGCGTAGTAAATGAACAAGTTGCAAATTGATTTAGATAAAAAAATTATAGAGTTTGTTAAAGAAAATACAAATGAAGATGTAGATATAAAAAAATATGTAAATGATATATTAAAAATAGCTTTAAAAGAAAATAATATTTGCATAGACACTATCTATATTTCTATACAAAGTGCAACAAAAGATGAAATAAAGAGGCTAAATAAAGAGTATAGAAATATAGATAGAGTTACTGATGTATTATCATTTCCAGTATTTGATAGAGATGAACTAGATAGTATAAAAGAAGCAGATGAAGATAAAAAATTTAAAGAAATTGAACTTGGAGATATAATTCTATGCCTTGATGTAGTAAAAGAACAAGCAGTAATGTATGATACAGGTATAGTTAGGGAAACACTATATATGATAACACATGGAGTATGTCATTTACTTGGATTTGACCACATTGAAGAAAACGAAAAAAAAGAGATGAGAGAGTTAGAGGAATATATACTAGAGAAAATAGGAGTGTTTAAAAAATAAATGAGTGATAAAGAAATAAAGAAACAACAAAAAAAAGAAAAACAACAAGAAAAAATCAACAATGATAAAGAAATAAAAAACAAAACATTTTTCTCGGCCATGGGACATGCAATTGATGGAGTAATTCGTGCATTTAAAACTGAAAGAAATTTAAGAATTGACTATATAATTGGATTATTTGTGTTTATAAGCAGTTTATTCTTTGATTTTACTAAAACTGAATTTGCTTGCCTTTGCCTTACAATAGGATTTGTTATCTTTGCAGAAATGATAAATTCTACAGTTGAGTATATGGTTGATTTAATTACAGATAAATATGATGATAGAGCAAAAGCTGCTAAAGATATTGCAGCAGGTGGTGTACTTATAGCGTCAACGGTTGCTGTAGTAGTTGCGTACTTTTTATTTGCAGATAAACTATATAATGCTACTACTGCAATTATCAGTTCTATACTTAATTCAAAACTTCATTTATTATTTACTATTATTTTTGCTGTAATAATTCTTGCTGTTATACTTAAAGGAGTATTTTCAAAAGATGAAAAATATTCAAAATCTTATCCAAGTGCAAGAGTAGCACTTGCATTTGCTCTTACTACATATGTATATGTGATAACAAAAAGTGTTTTTGTTGGGGCTGTTTCACTAGTACTTAGTTTAATGATAACACAGATAAAAATAGAAAATACAAAAACTAAGCCTATATTTATGATACTTAGTGCAGTACTTGGTGTGCTTGTAGTACTTATAGTATATCAGATGGTTTTAATGGCACCACAAGTTAAAGATTTACTTGAAAATATTAAATTTTAGGAGGATATATGTATGGAAAATGAGGAATTGATTAAAATTGCAAGTTTAGCAAGAAATAATGCCTTTGTACCATTATCAAATTATACGGTTGGTGCAGCGCTTCTTGCAAAAAGTGGTACAGTATATATTGGAAATAATATAGAACTTCCTTCAGCAATTGGAATATCTAATTGCGCTGAAAGAGTAGCAATACAAAATGCTTATGCTCATGGAGAAAGAGAATTTTCAAAAATTGCTATTGTTGGTGGAACTAAAGACGAAAAAGCTGATAAAACATTTACACCTTGTGGAGTATGTTTGCAATATATACTAGAAATGTGTAAGGATGTGGATATTTTGTGCTTTGTAAATGGAGACCTTGTATGTAAAAAAGTAACTGAGTTTTTAAATTTCCCATATGAATTTAAAAAGTAAAAATAAAATAAAAATAAAATTAAAATGTTAATTTAGTAATTATTAATATATTAAAAAAGGTTGAATATAATGTATTGGTGATAAAATGAATAAAAAATACATTGTAATACCTTTTTTATTTTTTGCTTTTTTAATAGCTACATATTTTGTTTCTACTGTAGATACTGTAGATGAAGTAAAAGAAGTTTTTAATGCTGCAAATTTAAAGGCAAATTGTAATATAAAAGAAATTATAGAAAGTAAAGATAATTATGATATAAAAGTGTATTATCCTGAAACTAAGTATAGTAATTTAAATGATGAAATAAAAAAGCAAATAGATAGCTATATAAAATATTTTCAAAATGAAATAGATGGAATTGAGAAACAAGAAAATGTAAAATATCAGTTGCAAATAAGATTTGATTCGTATGAATATGAAAGATATATTTCTTTTGTATTTGAAATTTTTGAAGATTATGGTGGAGCACATCCAAATAGTAGCATTTGGACAATTAGTTATGATATAAAAGATAATAAAATTGTTACAATAGATAATCTGATTGCAAAAAATAGTAATATACTTAATTTTTTATCTGAATATTCATTTGAAAATTTAAAAGAGAATAAGGATATTAAAGAGAATTATGTTGAAGAAATGCTCGTTTCAGGTACAAAGCCTATTAGGGATAATTTTCAGTATTTTGCTTTTGCTAAAGATGGATTTAAATTATTTTTCCCAAGATATAGTGTAGCTCCATATTCATCTGGTTCTTTTGTGGTTAATATACCGTATGATAAGATTGGAATAAGTGATTAAGAATTAACAGCGGGTAAGAAATATACCTGCTGTTTTTGGCTATTTTAGGGCTTTTTAGAAGAAAAGTAAAAAAAAATTAGAAAATTTATGTCGTACCATTGCAAGTAGTTTTCCTTTGTGTTACAATTACATTAGTTATATATTTTGCATAACTTAAATTTATTTAGAATAATTATTTTAAACAGTTAGTTTATCAAATATATAACTTGTGTGTATGTGTATATGAGGGATGAGTGATATTCATGAAAAAAAGAAATAATGGAATATCATTACTAGTATTGATTATAACAATAATAGTAATGATTATATTGGCGAGCGCAATAATCTTGTCAATAACAGGTAATAATCCAATATCAAGAGCAAATGAAACTAAGGTAAAAACAGATTTAACAGCATTAAAAGATGAGTATAATAATTTTTACTCAAGTGCCTTGTTTGATAATGTATCAAATACAAAAGGATACTATACAGACAAGATGAATATAACAAAAGAAGGAAATATAATATATAAAGGAAAAGTAGTAAACGAGGGTGAAAATAACAGTCTCGCTTTAATCATGCCAAGTATAGTAGGAACAGAATACGAAGGAAAAGTATTTGTAGCAGATGGGAAGATATATATAGATAACAGAGATAAGTTTTTAAGTGAAGAACAACAAGAATGGGCAAAAGAAGTAGGAATAAATGTATTAAATGAAGGAGAAGTATTAGTATTAAGTACAGAGGAAGTAAGTTTAAAGATAAGTCAAAAAGAAAGAATATATGCAACAGTAATGCCAGATACAGATAGTCAAGTAGAGTTTGACATAGATGAGAAAACAAAAGTAAGACAGTTAACAAGTGAGACAAATACAGTAGATATACAAGGAATAAGTGATGGAGTAGCAATACTAACAGCCAAAGTAACAGCAAAAGATGGAACAGAGATAGAAAAGAAAGTAACAATAAAAGTAAATGTAGGAGACTATATAAAAGTAGAAAAAATAACAATAGATCCAAATGTAGTAGAACTTGGATTAGATGACGAACAACAGTTAAAAGCAATAATAACACCAGAAACAGCAGATAACCAAGATGTAACATGGGAAGTAAAAAGCCAAAATCCACAAGATGTAGTAGAATTAACAGAAACAGGAGAAGTAACAGGAAGAAATGTAGGAACAGCAAAGATAATAGCAAAAGGAGAATATGGAAACTTAACATCAGAAGTATGTAGTGTAAGTGTAGTAGATAGAACAACAATAACATTAGATAAGACAACTTTGCAATTAAGAAAAGGACTAACAGATACATTGGTAGCAACAGTAAAGAATGATAATGTTAGAACAGATACAGTAAGATGGGAAAGTAATGATGAAAGAATAGTATCAGTAGATGATAATGGACATATAGAAGCAAAAGAAGTAGGAAGAGCAACAATAACAGCAAAATACTTAACAAAGAGTGTAACATGCCAAGTAGATGTATTAGACCCATTAGAATTAACAGCTAAGGTAACAGAAGCAAGAGGAACAAAAGCAACATTAAATATATCAGCGAATACAACATATAACGAGATAGATAAGATAGAAATAAAACATAGAGAAAAAGGTAAAGAAGATTGGGTAACAGATAAACAAATAGATGTAAATAACACAGAATATAGTATAGATAGTTATGAAATAAATGGATTAGAACCATTAAAGACATTTGTAATAGAGGTAGTAGCTACATTAAAAGATGGATCATGTAAAAAGAAAGTAACACTAGAAACAATACCAACATGGATAGATGTAACAAAAGTAACAATAACAGATAAAGAAAATGTACAAATAGTATTAGGAGAAGAAAAAATATTAACAGCAATAGTAGAGCCAGAAGATGCATCAGATAAAACAGTAATATGGGAAAGTAGTAGAGAAGATGTAGCAACAATAGATGAAAAAACAGGAAAAATAACAAGTAAAGAAGTAGGAGAGACAATAATAACAGCAAAATCAAATGATAAAAAAGAAATAACAGATACATGTACAGTAAAAGTACTAGAACCAATAACAGTAGAAGCAAGTATAGATACAGATAAAATAACAGCATCAAGTATACCAGTTAAAGTAAAAGCAAGTACAAAACATGGAACATTAGCAAAAATAACAATAAGGTATAAAAAGACAAGTGAGAGCAATAATTGGCAAGAAAAAGAAGTAACAGAAAAAGTAAGTGGACAAAAAAGTTATGATGGGACAATAACAATAGATGGGTTAGAAGATGTAACAACATATGATATAGAAGTAGTAGCAAAGATATCAAGTCCAGGAGATGCAGCAGATAATAGAGAAAAGTCAACAGGAATAATAGAACCAAAACCAACAACAGATAAAATACCAGTAACAATGGTAGAATTAAATAAAACAAGCACAGAAATATATTTGGGAAATGAAGAAACATTACAAGCAACAATAACACCACAAAATGCAACATATAAAGAATTAATATGGGAAAGTAGTAAAACAGATATAGCCGAAGTGGATGGAAATGGAAAGATAACAACAAAAGCATTAGGAGAAACAATAATAACAGTAAAAGCAAAAGATGATCAAACAAAAAAAGCTCAATGTACAGTAGAAGTAAAAGAACCAATATCATTAACAGCAAGTATAGGAGTAGTAGAGGCAACTAAGATACCAGTAAAGGTAATTGCATCAACACAACATGGAACATTATCAAATATATATGTAAGATATAAAAAGAAAAACGAAAGTAGTTATCCACCAGGACAAGTAATAGAGAAGACTCCAAATACAGCATCATATGAAGGTACAATAGATATAACAAGTAATGTAGAACCATATACAGATTATGATGTAGAAGTAGAAGTAAAGATAAAAGGACCAAGTAATTATGCAACAGGAAGAACAAAGAAAATGGAATTATCAACTAAAACATTAAAGATGCCAGTAAGTGAAGTAACAGTAACACCAACAACATGGAATGCATATCTAGGAGAAAGTACAACAATAACAGCAACAGTATCACCACAAAATGCAACATTTAAAGAACTAAATTGGACAAGTAGTACAAGTGTAGCAACAGTAGACCAAAATGGATTAGTAACAACAAAAGAAATAGGAAGTACAACAATAACAGCAACATCACAAGATAATGATAAGGCAAAAGGAACATGTCAAGTAAATGTAGCAAACCCAATAACAAAATTAACAGCAACACCAGGAACAACAACAGCAAGTACAATACCAATAACTTTAGTAGCAGAAACAAAACATGGAACATTGTCATATATATATGTAAGGTATAGGATAACAGGTGAAACAAGTTGGAAAACATATGATGTGACACCAAATGTAATAAGTTATAATAATACAATAACATTAAGTAATTTATCAGCAGATAAGACATATGAGATAGAAGTAGAAGCAAAAGTATCAAGTACAGGAGATGCAGCAGATGGAGTAACAAGAAAGTTAGATATTATACAAGCAAAAACACCAAAAGTACCAGTAAGTAGTGTATCGTTAACACCATCAAGCTTACAAGTATATTTAGGAAATACAGGAAAGTTAACAGCAACAGTATCACCAGATAATGCAACATATAAGGGTATAACATGGAATAATACAAAACCAGCAATAGTAGAAGTAGATAATGAAGGAAATATAACAACAAAGGATATAGGAAGTACAACAATAAAGATAACATCAACAGATGATAGTACAAAAACAGCACAAAGTACAGTAGAAGTATTAAATCCAATAACAACATTAAATATAACAAAAGGAACAAATGTAACAAATGCAGCAAGAGAAATACCAGTAAAGATAGATACAGAGACACAACATGGAACAATATCAAAGATAGAGATAAATTATAGAAAAGCAGGTACATCAGAAAATTGGCAAACAAAAACAACAAATTTAACATCATCAAGTAAAACATATAATGAAACACAAATACTTACAGATCTAACACCTGCAACAGAGTATGAGATATATGTAGTAATAACAATAAAGAGTACAAATACATATGCAGATGGAACAACAAAAGAAAGCAGTAAAATAAATTTAACAACAGAAAAAATACCAGTAACAAGTATAACATTAGATAAAGATAATGAAACAATAGTAAAAGGAAATAAGCAAACAATATCATTACAAGCAACAATTGAACCAAGTGATGCAACAAATCAAGGAGTAACATGGTCAAGTGATGCAACAGGAGTAGCAACAGTAGCGAGCAGTGGAACAGAAGGAAATATAGCAAAAGCAACAGTGACATTAAAAGGAGGATTAGGTTCAGCAACAATAACAGTACAGTCAACAGATAATAAAGATGCAAAAGATACATATACGGTAACAGTACAGGATGCAGTAGCAAAAATAGGTACAACAAATTATGCAACATTACAAGATGCATTTAATGCAAGTTCACAGTCAAGTAATTCAACTTCAACAATAACATTATTAAAAAATATAGAAGAAAATACAACATTTGCAAGTAATCATTATGCAAAATTAGATGTAGGAAGTTATACAATAACAGGAAAGATAATAAACAATGGAAGCTTAACAATAAGTGGAAGTGGAAAAATAACAAGTACAAATAATAGAACAATAGAGAATAATGCAGGAACGCTAACATTGTCAGGACCAACAATAACAAAGACAAGTACAAGTGACGAGACAATATATAATAATGGTGGAACATTAAACATGACAGCAGGGGAAGTAACAAGTACAACGTCTAGTGCTAATGCGATTGAAGTAAAATCAGGAACAGTAACAGTAAGTGGAGGTACAGTAACAAGTAGTAATAGTAGTAATTCAACAGTATATGTTAATGGTGGAATATTTAATTTAGGAAATAGCACAACCAATTCATTAAATATAACTAGTCCAGTAATAGAAAATAAATCTACTTCATCATCAGCCTATGGAGTAAATAAAAATAGTGGGACATTTAATTTTTATGCAGGAAAGGTAGTAGGATATTGTGGAACAGCAATAAAGGGAACAGTAAATAGTACATATCAAAATAAGCAAGTAGTAGTAAGTAAGTCAGGAAATGTAGAAACAGCAATACTTGGAGATGCAGTAGCAAGTATAGAAAGTAAAAATTATGCAACATTACAAAATGCATTTGATGTAACAACAAGTTCAAATACAACAATAACATTATTAAAGAGTGTAACATTAACAAGTGTAGCAACACTTGCAAGTGGAAGAAATGCAACGTTAAATATGAACGGTTATTCAATAAATGGACAATTTAGTGCAGATGTTTATACAATAGAAAATAATGGAACATTAACGATAAATGGAACAAGTAATACATCAATAAAAAATAATAAAGCAACGGCAATAAGAAATAATGGTACAATGACAATAAGTGGAATAACAGTAACATCTGCAAATTATGCTGGAATAAGAAATGATAATACATTAACGATAAATAATGGAACAGCAATATCTGGACCTAAAGGAATAGAATGTAATGGAAATGATACATTAATAATAAATGATGGTTTGATAACAGGTACAACAGATGTTGGAATAAAGGTACTTAGTACTTCGAAAATAAATATGAATGGTGGAACAGTAAAAGGAATAAATGATGCAATAAGTGATTATAGTAGAGTAACTCCAAAGTCAGGATCTAGTGTAGTAGTAAGCAAATCAGGAAATGAAGAAACAGCAATACTTGGAGATGCAGTAGCAAGTATAGGAAGTAAAAATTATGCAACATTACAAAGTGCATTTAATGCAAGCTCACAGTCAAGTGATTCACCTTCAACAATAACATTACTAAAAGACATAACATTAACAAGTAAAGCAACATTTGCAAGTGGACACTATGCAACGTTAAATATGGATGTTTATTCAATAAGTGGACAATTTAATAGTGATGTATTTACAATAGAAAATTTGGGAACATTAACAATAAATGGAAATGGAACAGATAGTACGTCAATAAAAAATAATAGAGCAACAGCAATAAGTAATAATAATGCAACAATGATATTAAATGGAGTTTATGTAGAAGGTGGTAATTATATTGGAGCACATACTAGTGGTAATTTAACAATAAATAATAATACAACAATAATAGGACCAAATGCTTTATCTGTTGCTAACAATGGAATAGCAACAATAAATAATGGAATGTTTAAAGGCACACAAAATCATGGTATAGAAATATCAGGTACAGGAAAAGTAAATATGTATGGAGGAACTGCTGTAGGAGTAAATAATTATAATGCAATAAGTGATTATAGTAAAGTAACAACAAAAGAAGGGCAACATGTATTATTAAGTAAATCAGGAAATGAAGAAACAGCAACAGTAGGAGAAGCAGTAGTAAAATCAATTAATAATCAATATTTTGGAAAGTTACAAGATGCATTTGATTATTCATCACAAAGTGAACTGTATTTGCTAAAAGATATAAGTAATGAAATTTTAACAGTAAAAAATGGTTATGAAATAATTTTGTTCTTAGAAGGACATACAATTTCATCGACTTCAACCAATCAATATGTAATAACAAATAACGGAAATTTAGAATTACAGAATGGTACAGTATCAAGTACAGGATATAGTGTAATAAATAATGCAGGGTCTATTTATTATTTAAGTTCTGGTAAAATAAGTACAACAGCAAGTAAACCTGCAATAAATAATACAGGAACATTAAACATCTATGGAACTGTAAGTTCAACAGGTGGCTCAGGTAGCTATGGAGTATATAATGCTTCTACAAAAGCAAGATTATATGTATGTGAAGGAAAAGTAGAAGGATATGATGGAATAAGAGCAATGGGAACAGTAAATATAACAGGAGGAGAAGTACATTCAATTACTGATGATGCAATAGAGTTTGCAAGTGGAGAAGTAGATATAACAGGAGGAAAAATAACAGGAAAATATGGAATATATAATAGTAATGGTACATCAGAAAAAATACTAACATTAGGAAATGATGATGGTTTAGTAAGTACAACTTCACCAATAATTGAAGTAAATCATACAGCAATATATAATGAATCTGATCTTATAGCTAACTTTTATGATGGTGCAGTAACAGGAAATGAACAATTTGTAAATGAAAATAAAGCAAATATACCATTTAGATATATAATAACAAAAAGCAGTAACACAGAAACATTGACAGCTGGTGAAGAACAAGTAAACGCGCCAAAATTATTAACAGGTATGGAAGCAATAACATTTGATAGTAATGGAAATGCAACATCAACTAATTCATCAAGTAGCAGTTGGTATACATATAAAAGTCAAGGAACTTATGGAACAGATAGTAAAACAAGTCATTGGGCAAATGCCAAAACAAAAGATGAAAGTCAATGGGTATGGATACCAAGATATGCATATAAGATAAAGACTCCATATACAAGTGAAGCAAGTGATATAAATGTAATCTTCTTAGATGGAACAACAAATCAGTATAAAGATAAAAATGGAAATTTACATGATATACCAAAAGATTATATAGTACATCCAGCATTTGTAAATGAAAAGAATAATGGATTTGCAAATGGAGGTTGGGATAGTGAACTAACAGGAATATGGGTAGCAAAATTTGAAGCAAGCAAAGGAATTAAAATAGAAAGTACATCAAGTCAAACATATCCAAAATTTATACCAAATGCTGCTTCATATACAAATATCACAATAGGAGATATGTTTACACTATGTAAAAATCTAGCAACAAATAGTGGTAATCCATACGGATTTTCTTATTCAACAGCAGATACACATCAAATGAAGAATAGTGAATGGGGAGCAGTAGCTTACTTAGCACAAAGTAAATATGGAAGAAATGGAGTAGAGGTAACGCAAAACAAAAATAATGAAAGTAGTGCAAAAACAGGATATGGAACAACAGCATCAGCGGCATATAATACAACAGAAGGTAAAAAAGCCTCAACAACAGGAAATATATATGGAATATATGATATGAGTGGAGGAGCAAATGAATATACAGCAGGATATCTAAATAATGGTAATAGTAATTTAAAAAGCTATGGACAAGCACTATTAAATGAAAGTAACGTAAAAAATAAAGGAACATCAACAAAATACGTATCGGTATATAACATAGCATCATCTGATATTGAAGAAGACAATTATAAAGAATCAACAAATAGTACAAGAAAAGGAGAAGCAATATGGGAGACATCCACTTCTGGAAGTGGCAAAACAAGTTGGTTTAGCGACTATTCATGGTTCTCTGGCATGTCGCTTCCGTTCTTGTTACGTGGAGGCGATTACCGCGATAGTGGTACTAATGCGGGGCTATTCTACTTCTACTACCTCGCTGGCGGTGCGGGCAGTGACAACGGGTTCCGCGCGGTGTGTGTCCAAAAATAAGTGGCACTGATACACTGAACACTTTTTTGTAGATAAAGTAGTTAATTAGATAAAAAATAATAACCGAGGTAAACTTAATATTTTGGCAGGGGAACGGCAAGAGTCAAGCGGATGAAATCCTGCGTACGCTTTGTCATAGCAAATATTATGTAGAGTAGAATTTTTAATATTTTTTCAAAAAAGTGTTATAAATAAAATAATTTGAATGCAACAAATTTGTTTTCATATATTACTAGGCATTGTGTATACATTTGTATATGCAATGCCTCTCACTATATATTTTTGATGAAAATAATGCTTAAAATAAAAATATATTTATGTATATTGTAACATAATTATTGAATTTGTTTTTTACTTTTGGTATAATTGGTATAAGTAAAAGGTGAAAGAAATGAAAGTTAATAACAAAACAGAATTTGATAAAACCCTTAATTTACCTAGACAAGTAATAGCTATAAAGGGAAATCAAGTTAAAAAAGAAGATTATATTTTAGATAAAATACAAGATTTAAAAAAGTATCAATTTGTAACAAGTAAAAATTTAAAGAATGGTGGTAAAAAATATAGAATTGTTGAAATGCCTACTGATATAGAGAATAGACTATCATCTACAGTTATACTAAATAAGATACTAAAAGATTTTGTTGTTAAAAGTAAGATGATGTTTAAAGATACTATAGAACATGAACTAATTTTTACTAGTTCTGAAAATATGGAACAAATATATAATTTACCAAGTGATAAAGCTAAATTACAAGAATTATTTAAAACAAGACAACAGAAAAGAAAAGAATTATCTAATATGTTTAAATCTCAAATTGTTGCTATAAATCATTTAGGAAGTACAATAAACTATGATAAAAATACTGTAACAACTGTAAAAACAGATTTTGAAATAGACCTTATTAAAAAATTTTATGAATTATATAAACAAGATAGATTAAAGAAAAAAATTAAATCTACTCGTTGGTGTACTAAATGTGGTACTGCAAAAAGTAAACATGACATTAATTATAAAAAAACAACAGTTGACAATTACTATGTAATGTATAGAGTTGAAGATGATAGAGGAAAGTTATCTGCATTTAAAAGTTTAGAAAATATCTATTTTGTTGCAAGTACAATAGAGCCATGGCTTATGGTATCAAGTCAAAATATAGCTATTGCAAGTGATTTAGAATATTCAATTGTTGAAATAGAAAAGCTAGGTAAAAAAGTTTATTATATTGTAGCTTCAGATTATGTGTCTGATTTAATGCAAAAAGAATTTTATACTAAATATGAAGTAAAGAGAAAATTTAAGGCAGAAGAATTAAAAGATATTCAATGTATGAATCCTCTTGATTATAGAAAAAGGGTAAGTATAATTTTAACTCAAAAAGATAAAGTAACTTATTCTAGTAATGATTCTACAGGTGTAAGAATAGTTTCATCTGGTCATACATATATGGACTATTTGATATTAAAAGATACAAAAAAAGATGAAATTAGAAGTGTAATTAATGAAGTTGGTGTTACTAATAATTCAACTTTAGTTTATCAAAATATGAATTATCATGAGATAAATAATGCAATTATTGATTATTTAAAAGAATCAAATTTTATTTATACTATACAAAAAACAAATATAATGATACCTTTTTGTAAAAACTGTGAAGAAAAGATTATATATAGAGTTATAAATGATTGGTATGCAGTAAAGAAAGACGACGAAAAAATACAAGATGAAACAGTAAATAATTTGATTCCTAAAATTAGTGCAAATGAAAAATATAAAAAAGAAGAATTACCTAATGGTATAGTAAAGATAAATAATATTTGTGAAACTCTTATATCAGATAAAAGTATATTGGGAACACCAATACCAGTGTTTTATTGTGCTGATTGTGGTGCTGATATTATTAATGATAAATCGGTAGATATACTTTGTAATATGATAAAAACAAAGGGAAGTGACGCATGGTATAAACAGACTCCAGAAGAAATACTTCAAGGACAAGTTGTTTGTAGAAATTGTGGCTGTACATTTTTATTTAAAGAAAATGCTACATTAAATAAATTCTTTGAATATATATGTATAAATATAAATCAAATGGATGAGATTAAAAAGGAAAAAGAGGTCTCTAATGTTGTAATTGAATGTAAAGATGAGTTTATAGATAGCCTTAAAGCTTTAAGTTTCGCTGACAATACTAATGAGAATATTAATAATTTTGATAAAGTACTTATGCATTCTAATGTAAAAGAAAAATTAGATGTACCTGTAGTTAAAGATGAAGTAGAGGAGAAAAAAGAACAAAATGTTAAAAAAGGTAATTTCCTTTCAAATTTATTTAAAGGGAAATCTAAGGCACCTAATATTGAAATGGAAAAAGGAGTTACAGATACAGTAAGTAATTATGGTACAGATATATTAAGGCTTTGGGCTGCATATTTTTCAAATAAAGAAAGAATTACATTAAATAAACAAACTCTTATAAATATAAATAAAAAATATAAAAATATAAGAAAAGCATTTAAATTTATACTTTCTAATTTATATGACTTCCATCCTGCTAAAAACTATGTCGAAGTTAATGATAGAAATGGTATAGATAAATATGTATATAACGAGTTGTATATAGTTACTGAAAAAGTAAAGGAAGCTTATCAAAACTTAGAATTTAATAAAATATATACTTTACTTACAAGATATGGAGAAGAAATACTTTGTAAATTATACTTTGAATCAATTAAATATAAGTTATATATGTTGAATGCAGATGATAAAAAAAGAAGAAGTATACAATCTAATATGTATGATATAATAATGACTTTATGCGGGCTATGGTATTCTATAATACCATTTACAATAGAAGAAATTTGGCCACTTATATATCATAAATCTGCAGAAGAAGATAGAATTGTATATAGTAATGAACTTATTGTTAAAAATATACAAGAAACTGAAAAAGAAGATATATTAAGATGGAAAAAAATATTTGCTGTAAAGGAAAAATTAGATGTTAAAATAAAACTTGCACAGAAAAATAAAATTGTTAAACATACTTCTGAAATTAAATTAATCTTAGATACTAATAGCTATACTAAAAAATTTGTTGAAGATAATTATGATGATATTGTTGAAAGTGTGTATATTTCTAGTATAGAAGCTAATGTATCTGATAATCCGGATGTAAGAATTGAAAAAGAACCTGGTACACAATGTGTTAGATGTTTGCGTTATACAAACGAAATAGGTAAGAATTTGAAATATAGATACTTATGCCCAAAATGTGCTGATATACTAGAACAACAAGAAGGAAAATAAAAAAGTTAAGCTAAATATTTTTGAAGTATTTAGCTTAACTTTTTTTACTTTTTATTTGCATTTTAGTATATGCTGTGGTATAATTACTTTACAATAATAGCATAAAATCTAATTAAATAAGGAGGATAAAAAAATGACTAAGAATATGGAAAATTTTGCAGAATTAATGCAAAATGCAGAGAATGGTCGGGATATAGGTATTAACTTTTTAAGAAAAAATATTCACTATAGTTCAAATGTAAAAGGAAAGTTGTTTGGTTGTTTGGGTATAGCATATAACGAACTTGAAATTGACGATATAGCTATTGATTTAAATAATCCTGTATCAAGTGAGATATATGTTGATAAAAGATATCCTGTAATTTATAGATATGTTGAAAGGTATAGGGTATTAGATGTAGAAAATTTAAATAAAGAAAGTGACGGAAAAAATCCTTTTAACAAAGGAGTACTTAAAGAAGGATTTGATATTATAATTTCATATTTAATGCTTATTGAACCGTTATATGGAAGTGGTAAATATAAAATATTGCTTCAAAAAGAGGCGGATGTATTTGTAGTTACTAAGTATGGTTGCTATGATATTTTAAAAGAAGCTAGAAATTCAGTATCTATTAGTTATGCAATAGAAAAAATATTTAAGGATAGTCATATAAGAGTTTGCCCTTCTACATCTTCTTCTTCAAAATTTAACAAACAATTAAGTTCTAAATTAGAAGAAGCTTTTATAATTGATAAGGGAATAAATCCTAAAATCAGGGAAACTGTTAAATTAAGTATAAGTTATAAGCCTATAAAAAGCTATAAATATAATTACGATAATTTTTCTGAAACGGATGCTGCAGATGTTTTTGTCGATGGTAAGTTTTTATGCTGTATGAAAAGTGAAACTAATACAGATGTTGAAGTAACGGTTAAGACAAATATAGGAAAAACAGTAAAATTTGTATCATCTATAGATACATACGCATTAAATGCAAGAATATCATCTTCATTGCTATCTAAATATATCTTGATACGAGAAAAGAATGATGGCTTAATTGATACATCAATTGTAAAGGGGATAAAAATAATAGAAAGTGATAAAGATAATTATGGGAGTATAAAAAATAAGTATTATTCATTATTTGTACACGCAAATACGAGAAATTTGTATAAGTTAAGACGTTCAATTATGTATAATTTAGGTAAAAATGTATCATTTACTAAATTAAAAAATCGTGAAAATTTATTAAATAATACATTGCTTATACAAAAATTATCTGAAAATACAGTTTTTGAAACAGATAACTATACCATAGCATTATATAATTATTACAATAATCGTAAGCTGTTTATTCCTAGAAGTATAGTAGCTGTATATTTGATTGAGGAAAAGCGTTCTAAGAATATATATTTACTTTCAGTCTATTATAGTCTACTTCAAATATCAATTGGAACTAATAATTGTTTTTTGATGGAACTTCCTATGTTGTTTTATTATCCATATATAAGTGAAATGGGAAATGATAATTATAATCCATCTTCATTTTGTGATAATATAGTGTATAAAAATCCTATATTAAATAAAATAATATATGATACTATATTAAATGAATTTGGAAATATGAGACTTAAGCTAACACCTAATCCTAAAGTACATATACTTGAAAGTGATTTTCTTTTTAAATCATTTAATAAAGATGTGGATATGACACTTATGTTAGGAAAAGAAGATGATGATAAAGGAAGGAATATTAAACAATTTACTGCAGAATTTGTTGATGGAAATGATAAATATATAGGTATAGACTTTATTACACAAAAATTTGATGATATGATTATATCTGATTTTTTGAAAGAGCATAAGTCTGATTTCTATATAGCCGATACTTTACTTTCTTGTAATGTAATAGAATATTTACAAAATAGTAGTGAGTAATTATTTATTATATAAAATTAGGTTACATTAATTTGTAGCCTAATTTTTATATTGGTAATTATTATTTAATAATATGAATCTATCATAAAATACAAGCAAGATAATATAATGTAGTAGTTATGTATCGAGGTGTTTTATGGATAAGTTATATACAAAAATAAAATATAAAACTATAGCTGTAATAACTGTATTTTTATTTGCTTTTACTATTTTTTCTAATACAATACTAGCAAATTCTTTTATATATGATTTAGCAAGTAAAAATGATAGTAATAAAAAAACAGATGAATCAAGTATAAGTACTATTGCAACACCAGAATTTAATTTTCAGTCAGCTGCACAAATTTTAATGGAACCTACAACTGGTAAGATATTATACGCAAATAATGAGAATGAGAAATTACTACCAGCATCTGTTACAAAAATAATGACAATGCTTATTATAATGGAACAAATTGATTCAGGTAAGTTAAAATATACAGATAAAGTAAAGTGTAGTGCAAATGCATCAAAAATGGGTGGTTCACAAATTTGGCTTAAAGAAGGAGAAGAACTTACAGTTGATGATGCATTAAAAGCTATATGTGTGGTATCTGCCAATGACGTATGTGTAATGATGAGTGAGCATATTGGTGGAAGCGAGACAAACTTTGTTAAAATGATGAATGATAAAGCACAGCAACTTGGAATGGTAAATACACATTTTATGAATTGCCATGGAATAGATGAAGAAAATCATTATACTACAGCAAAAGATATAGCTATTATGTCAGCAGAAATAATCAATAAACATCCAGATATACTAAAATATACTTCAATATGGATGGATAGTTTAAGAGATGGAGCTTTTCAACTTTCAAGTACAAATAAATTAATACGTTTTTATGATGGCGCAACTGGGTTAAAAACTGGCTCAACATCTCAAGCTTTATTTAATCTTTCTGGAACAGCAACAAGAAATAATACTACATTTATTGCAGTTGTATTAAAAGCTCCAAGCTCTGATATACGACTTCAAGAAGTAAAGCAGTTATTAGATTATCGGATTTGCTACTTATGAAACACAAAGTGTTTGCGATAAAAACACTATAATAGAAACAAAAAACATAAATAAAAATGTTAGCCAAGATGTTAATATTATAGTGAAAGAAAATGTATCTGCATTACTTGAAAAAGGAAGTAAAATAGATACATATCAAAATATTACATATAATGAAGAATTAAAAGCGCCACTAAAAAAAGGTGATGTAGTAGGAAAAATAGAAATAATTAATAAAAGTGATAATAACGTTATAGGAAGCAGCGAATTAATAGTTGATAAAGATATAGAAAAATCAGGCTTTGTTGATTATTTTAAAAAAATATTTAAAGTTTTTTTACTTAGAAATTAAATAAAAACAATATTAATTAGAAATAATGGAAATCATTAAAAATGTGATTTCCATTATTTGCATTAAAATATAATAGTTATTTGATAATAAAATTATTTAAATACTATGCATTTATAAAAGAGTATAAATACACAATAATTTTTTACAATTTGCAAAAATGCGATTTATTTTCAAAAATAATATGCAAAAATGTGATTTTTTTGAAATAAATGTTTACAAAAGTGTGAATTTAACATATAATATATAGTATATGAATATGGAGGAATTAAATGAAAAGATTTATATTAGAAGAATTAGTAAAATGGAAAGAAAGTAAAAATAGAAAACCTTTGATTTTAAAAGGTGCAAGACAGGTTGGAAAAACATATATATTAAAGGAATTTGGAAATATGTATTATGAATCAGTAGCATACTTTAATTTTGATCATGATAAAGATTTATATAATTTATTTGAAAATACGAAATCTCCAAATAGAATTATTGAGCAATTATCATTTATATATGGCAAAGCAATTTTAAAAGAAAAAACTTTAATTATATTTGATGAAATACAAGAATGTCCAAATGCATTAAATAGCTTAAAGTATTTTAACGAAGAGGCAAATGAATATCATATAGTATGTGCTGGAAGTCTGCTTGGAATAAAACTGTCACATACGTCATTTCCTGTGGGAAAGGTTGATTTCTTAAATATGTATCCAATGACTTTTAGTGAATTTTTAATTGCAACTGAAAATGAAAATCTAGTAAAATACTTAAATTCAATTAATAATATAAATAATATTCCTGACATATTTTTTAATCAGTTAGAAGAAAAATTAAAAATGTATTTTATAATAGGCGGAATGCCAGAGGTAGTAAACTCTTGGGTTATAGAAAAAGATATAGAAAAAGTTACAAAAATACAAGATAACATTTTAATTGCCTATGAATCGGATTTTGCAAAACATACTGAAAATAGTGAAGCAAATAAAATTTCACTAATTTGGAATAGTATAATATCTCAACTTGCAAAAGAGAATAAGAAATTTCTATATCAAACGGTAAAAGAAGGAGCTAGGGCAAGAGAATATGAAAATGCATTAAATTGGTTAAATGATGCAAATTTAATATATAAAATATATAATGTAAATAAAACTGATTTTCCTCTTAAAGCATATTATGATTTAAGTAGTTTTAAGATATATATAAATGATATTGGATTACTTAGGAAAATGGCTAATTTAGATAGTGATATTATTATAAAGAAAAATAAATTATTTGAAGAATTTAAAGGAGCTTTTACAGAAAATTATGTGCTTAATACGTTAGTATATGTTTTTAATACAGTTCCAAATTATTTTACTTTTGATAGACACGAAATTGATTTTATTATTCAATATAAAAATAATATAATTCCAATTGAAGTAAAATCAAATGTTTCTACTAATAATATAAGTTTAACAAGATATAATGAAAAATTTAATAATGATTTATCTATTAGATTTTCTATGAATAACTTAAGTAAAAATGGAAAAATAATTAATATTCCTCTATTTATGGTTGAATATATTAAAAATTTATTGTAATGAAAAATATACATTTTATGAATTGTTATGGAATAGATGAAGAAAGTCATTATACTATAGCAAAAGATATAGCTATTATGTTAGCAGAAATAATTAATAAAAGTGATAATAAAATTATAGAAAACAGTGATTTAATAGTTGATAAAGATATAGAAAAAATCAGGCTTTGTAGATTATTTTAAAAAAATATTTAAAGTTTATTTGCTAAGAAGCTAAAATTAAGAGCAAGAATTTATTATTTTAATAAATTTTTGCTCTTTTGTTCGTTAAAATTACTCTTGTAATATATTGACTTTTTATATTTTCTTTGATACTATAAAATATATTATAATTGTTGTGGTTTTATGTAGCACATTACTAAAAATTTAAAATAAGAGAGGAATGAAAGATAAATATGAATGATAAAATTATATTTGTACCAGGGAGAATTAGCTTAATTGGAGGAATAAGTGATTTAGTTAGTCCATATTTATCTTTAAATAAAGATTTAATTCCTGGTTGTGCTATAGCTGTTGCAATAGATAAAGGTATTTATTCTAGTGCTTGTAAAAATGAAAAATTTATATATGATTTTGGTAATATACATTATGAATGTGATATGGAAGAAAACTTATTGAAGAATGGTGCAGAAAATAATGATTATTTTTCATATATGTGTGGTACTTTATTATATATGTTAAAGAATTATAATATATCTGGATTGAAACTAAAAATTGTAAAAATGGATTTACCTATAAAAAAAGGCTTAGCCTCAAGTGCAGCAATTTGTATAACCATAGCACAATGGATTAATATACTGTATAATTTGAACTTATCAGATAATGAGATTATAAAAATAGCATATGAAGGAGAACATTTAGCATTATCAAAATGTGGACGCCTTGATCAAAGTAGTATAGTTAATAAAAATATATCACATCTTACTTTTTTAGAGGAATCAGTTGTTTCTAGAAAAATTACAGTAAAGAAGGATATATATATTTTATTAGTTGATTTAAAAGCAAATAAAGATACAAGAAAAATTATGAATTGTTTTAATAATGCATTACCGTTTCCAAAAAATGAGCAAGATTTATTGGTACATAATGTTATAGGAATTAATAATAAAAGACTTGTAGATATATCTTGTGAATCTATTGAAAATGGTAATATTGAAAAACTTGGCTATGCATTTAATGAATTTCAGCTTTTAATGGATCAAGTTTCTGCAATTTGTGATGAATTAAAAGCTCCTATACTTCATAAAGTTTTAAGCGATAAATATATAAAACCTCTTATATATGGAGGAAAAGGAACAGGCTCTGGTGGCGATGGAACAGCTATGTTATTATGCAAAAATAAAAATGTAGCATTAGATATAAATGAATATTTAAAAGTTAAATATGATATGGATAGTTTTTTAGTGCATATAAAAAAATAATTGGTGTATAAAATGAAAGAATTCTTAAAAAGAAATAAAGAGAAAATATTTAATATAATAATTTTTTTAATATATGTTATTATTACAGGAATAACAGTTATAAATCATGAAGCATATGAAGATGAAGCACAAAGCTGGTTAATATCAAGAGACTTAAGTTTTGGTGGAATTATAAATCAGATGAAATATGAAGGGCATTCATTTTTATGGTATTTTATAATGGCACCATTTGCTAAGCTTGGATTTCCTATACAAGTTCAAAGTGTTATATCATGGATATTTTGCTTAGTATCAGTATTTTTAATACTAAAAAAGGCTCCATTCAATAAGTTTATAAAAGTATTAGTTATATTTAGTGCAGGCTTGTTATATTTTTATAGTTCCATAGCAAGACCATATTGCATGATACCATTACTTTTAATTTTAATTTCAATTATATATCAAGAAAAAGAGAAAAAAACTTATTTATATGCAATTTTGATTGCTTTACTTGCTAATACTCATCTTATAATGCTACCAACTGTTCGGAATGTTAATTATACTATATTGGGGAAAATATATTTTCTTAATAAAAAAGATTGATGATAAGAAAAAATTTTGGTTAAGCCTTTTAATTGTAATTATTGGAGTAGGAATATATCTAGGAATTGTGGTGGCCACCTTAAAATATTGTAGAATAGTAGAAGAACAAAATAATATTCAATATATAGACAATATTATGGGTATAACAAATCAAATTAAATCAACAGTTAATCAATTTGTATATAACTTATATGGAAAAGGTATTGTTCCGAAATATATATATTTATTTATAATGATAGCTATAGCAGCTTGTGCTTTGGGAATATTTGATGATATAGAGCAAGGAAGTATATTTTGGGTTCAATTTTTGGGATTTATAGTACTTCATTCATTTTTTTGGTTTATGCTTATGACTAGAGTTTGTACCGTAATTTATAGTTTAATGTTTTGGATATGGAATTCAAAACAAAAAAAGCTTAATAATAATGTAAATGAAATAAGTAAAAAATATAAATTATATATTTGTCCTTATATAGCACTAACAATTTTTGTATTTATATCAACATTTTCTACTTTTAAAATTATGTATAAAGATATAAAAGGAAACTATTCAACTGGAAAAATAATGGCAAGTTATATTGATAAAAATATAAAAAAAGGAACTAATATTTTATGCTTGAATGATGAACTACAGCAATCAGTAATTGCATATTTAAAAAAAGATGAATATAGTTTTATACATTCAAATTCTAATAAAAAAATGACATATATAACATGGGATGATAATTGGTTAAAAGAAAGATCAGAAGAAGAAATAAAAGAAAAAATAAATGAATTAAAGACAGAAAATAATAAAGTATATGTATTGACTTCAAGTGAGGATTATAGACCAATTTTAAATCAATACAATTATAGCCTTTTATATAAAACTGATGATTTACTTGTTAATAGCTATTATAATAGAAAAGAAATTTATCAATTATATGAGATTGTTATTTAGGAGGAAAATTTTGGAAAAAGAAAAAATAGTTGTAATTGGAGCAGGACCAGCCGGACTTACATTTGCTTACTATATGTTAAGTTTCACAGATAAATATGAAATTATAATTCTTGAAAAGAGTGAGTGTGTAGGTGGAATTTCAAAAACTGTTAGATTTGATAACTATAAAGTTGATACGGGAATCCATAGGTTCTTTTCAAAATCTGATATAATAAATGATATATGGACTGATATAATGCCTATTCAGTGTAAGCCATCATATGATGATATTATTTTAAATAAAGAAAGAAAGTATAATACAGAAGGCTCTAATCCAGAAATGGATGATAATTCTCTGCTATATAGAGATAGAGTTACAAGGATATTATATGGACAAAAATTCTATGATTATCCTATATCATTAAATTATAATCTTATTAAAAATTTAGGATTCTTTAATATAGTAAGAGCTGCATTTAGTTATTTAAAATCATGTTTATTTAAAAGAAAAGAAGAAACATTAGAAGATTTTTTTATAAATAGATTTGGAAAAGTATTATATGAGATGTTTTTTGAAAATTATACAGAAAAAGTATGGGGAAAACATCCCAAAGATATATCTGCCGATTGGGGAGTACAAAGAGTAAAAGGAATATCTATCTTTGAGATAATAAAAGATTTTTTAAATAAAAAATTAAATAAAAAGAATGCAGACAATACTGAAACTTCTTTAATTGAAAATTTCTTGTATCCAAAATATGGCGCTGGTCAAATGTGGGAAGAAATGGCTAAAAGGATAATTAATATGGGTGGCAAAATTGTTTATAATTGTGAAGTTACTCGGTATATATGTCAAAGATTTTCATATTAATAAAATAAAATACAAAAACGGAAATAATGATATAATTATTAAAACTAATTACTGTATTTCATCTATGCCTATAAAAGATTTATTCTATTGCATTAAGGGGATAGATATTGATAAAAAAATATATAATTATGCAATTAATTTACCATATCGTGAATTTATGTCCGTTTGTTTAGTAGTAAATAAACTTAAGTTAAAAAATACAACTAATATTAAAACAATAAATAATATTGTACCAGATTCATGGATTTATATACAAGAACCAGATGTTAAAGTTGGAAGATTACAATTATTTAATAATTGGTCACCTTATTTATTTAGAAATAGAGAAGATTTTAAAAATAAAGTCTTAATAAGTATGGAATATTTTTGTTCTGAAAAAGATAGACTTTGGAAAATGAATGATGAAAAGTTTATAGCATTTGCTATTCAAGAAGCAAAAAAATTAAATATTATATTTGATGAAAAAGATGTTGTTAGCAGTAAGAGGATAAAAATATTAAAAGCATATCCAGCATATTTTGGAACATATAAATATATGAATGAAATTATTGATTATATAAATCAATTTGATAATTTATATTGTATAGGAAGAAATGGGCAACATAGATATAATAATATGGATCATTCTATGTTTACTGGAATTATAGCATCTAAGTGTATATTAAATAATTGTGATAAAAATAATGTATGGAATGTAAATGTTGAAAAACAATATCATGAAGTTAAATAAGTGAAGTAATATAATTAAAAGTGCGTATAAGTTAAATGAAAATGATTCATTTTAATTTATATGCATTTTATCTTTTAGATCACTTAGAGTTGTTAATTAATATTAAAATAATAATAAAATTTGATTAGTATGTTAATAATATATTATATAATTAAGTTGAATAATATATATCATCACATGTAATATTACAAAAATATTTCAATATCATTTCAATATTCTAACATTATATAAAAAAAGTGAAAAAATAGAATATGAATATTGAATTATTATTCTTTTGGATATATACTAGCGTAAGTTAAAAAACTTTTTTTATTTATTATGGAGGTTGAAAACTTATGATAGGAATGAGTCAAATTAAGAAAAAGACTGTACAAGGAATTATTATTGGTGCAGCTATTGGAGTAGTAGGAATTGGGCTAACTTTGTGGTGGGCTATTTCTACTATAAAAACTTATGAGAATGGAACTAATAAAAAATTTAATGAACTTTATACAAAAGATGTAGCTGTTTTAACAAGAGATGTTATTCAAGGAGAAGTAATAACTGATGATATGGTTACAACTGCTAGAATACATGTTAAAACAATTCCATCAGGAGTTTTAGATGTTGGATCTATTTCAGGTCAAGTTGCAAAATATAATATCGCAGCTAATGTACCATTAACAGAATCAATGTTAACTGATGAAATTATATCTGCTGATATAAGAAGTCAAGAAGTTAATACTGTTGTTATGCCTAGTGATTTAAATGAACTAGACTATGTTGATATAAGAATAATGTACCCAAATGGTACTGATTATATTGTTTTAGCTCAAAAACAAGTTGAAAAAATTGCTGGTCAAACTATGTGGATAAATTTAGCTGAAGATGAAAGATTGCTTTTAAATAGTGCTATCGTAGATTCTTTCTTAAATCAAGGAACAAAATTATATGCAACAAAATATGCAGATAGTGATTCTCAAATTAAAGTAGCAGATAGCATAGCTTTATCTACAAATAAAGATGATGATGATGCAGAAACTACTGATGGAACAACTGATACTACTGCAACTACAGATAACGCTACTACAACTCAAGCAACTGATACAGCTTCTGTAATACAAGGTAGACTAACAGAAGCAATAAAAGGTGAATTAGATACAATAAAATCTGAAGATGCTGATGCTGCTGTAAATTCAATATTTAATCTAATATTAAAATATAAAAGCTTTGCTAGTACTATAACAAGAACAACAGAAAACTATCAACCAAATGCGCAAGTTATGGCAATGATGCAAACTAATGGAAATATATTAGAAGAAGCAAAAGCAAAATTAAGTGCTGAAGCTAGAGCAAATATTGAAAATGGAATAAATAATTACAAAGCTGATAGTGGTGATGATTATAATAATGTTGTTTCTGGTGCTCAAGAATCTATAACTAATCAAAAAGCTCTTAGAACAGAGTTATTAACACCTGTTGAAACTGTAGATGAAGAAACTACTGAAGAATAATTAAATAACAAATAATAAAAATAAAAATTAAACAATAGGAGGAATATAAATGCAAGTAATTGGATTAGTAGGCTATATGGATAAATATGATTTTGCAATTAATTTAGCTAGAACAATAAATATAATGGATAAATCTGTACTTGTTGTAGATGCAACGTTAGACCAAAAATTAAAGTATGTTGTTCCTGCGTTGGATAATATTGGAAGGTCATATGTTACACAATATAATAATATTGATTTTGCTGTTGGATTTAACAGTATGCATGATGTTGAAAATTATATGATAGAACAAGGTATCAATATCAATCTTTATGATCATATATTGATTGATATTGATAGCCCAAAAGGGTATGAACTATTTAGAACAAGAGGAATGGATAAAGTATACTTCTTTATAGATACAAGTGTTTTATCAATAGCTAAAAATAAAGAAATGGTTAAAGCAATAAGAGTATATAATCAACAAGAGGAAGTACAACTTACTAAAGTATGGTTTAAAGCATATTTATCAAGGTCAAGTGAAAATTATTTTGAAACACAAATAGACGAATATAATGTAAAATGGATTGAACCAGAATATGAAATACCAAATGATGATAGAGATAGAATTGAAAATATTGATTCACAATTAAGTGGCTTAATTGATATTAAAAAACATTCTAAACCATATATAAGTACTATAGCTGATATTACAGCTGAAATAGTTGATGATGTAACATCTAAAGATGTAGCAAATAAAATCAAAAGGAGGAGAGATTAATGCCAAGAGTAGTATTTTGGAGCCCAGATAATACAATGGTTGGAACAACTCATGCTATTGTTGCAGTTAGTACATTAATGGGTATATCACATAAAGCAACATGCTTACTTATGCAAGGACATTTTAATTCTAAAAAAATAGAATCATCTTTTACTCCTTATGATGAGCTTATTGCAAGTGGTGCATTAGACAGTTCAAGTTTAGGTGTAAGTGCATTAATTAGACTTGTTACATCTAATAAATTAACTGCTGATGCAATACAAAACTATGCAAAACCAGTTTTAAAAGAGCGTTTAGATATTTTATATGGTATGAATTCTAAAGAAAAAGAAGATTACTCACAACTTGTAAATAATCTTCCATATATAACTAGAAAAGCTGCTGAAGTTTATGATCTGGTTTTTGTTGACTTACCAAAGAGCGATGATGAAAAGTTTAAATTAGACACTCTTTCAGATGCTGAAATTGTTGTATGTGTAGTTAATCAAGATGAAGTAAAATTAAATGATTTCTTTGAAAAAGTAAATAATATGGAAGAGCTAAAAGATAAAACAAAGATATTCTTAATAGCTGATTATGAACCACATTCTAGATATAATATTTTGAATATAAAAAATAAATTTAGAGTAAAAGATCCAATATATGCAGTTCCTCATAATTATCTTTATGCAGATGCATGTAATATGGGAAATGTTATTGATTTCTTCTATAGAAATTTAAATGCAGACCCAAAGGATTATAATGGAATGTTTATTTCACAAACAATGGATGTAGTAAATAAAATATTTGAACTTGCAAAAATTAGGGATAATTAATTATTATAAATTATAAAAAAGAGGTGAAAAAATGTCAGTTGCATTTATATTTAACATATTATTAATTCTTCTATTAGTAGCAGTTGTAGTGGGCTTTTTCTATTATAAAATAAAGCATTCTGACCAAGAAGAAAAGAAAGACCTTATAACACGTGAAAGAGAAAAATATAGTATAAATCAAATGAAAGAATATATAAAGAAAGAATTTGATGAAATAACAAGAATGAATCTATATGATTTAGCTCTTTCAGAAGAGGAATTTGAAAGAAGAAGAAATGTAAAATATGATTTAAAAAAAGCATTAAAAGGAGCAGGTTATGCAGATAAGAGTGATAAAAAATATGTAAAAACTCTTATGTTTGATTTGCTTAGAAATAATTATAAAGTAAATGAATTTAATATAAATAATGCAATACCTTTTAATAATTTTGATGAATTGACACCTCAAGATAAGTTTGAAATTTTGCTTCATATATATAAAAAGAAATATAATGCTGAAGCATTAACAGAAATTATTACAAAATATAATTTGGATGTACCAAAATATGAGTTTGATCCTGAGGTTCCATCATATGTTATAACTGCAAAAGAAATAGAAGATATATTTGCAAGAGAGGTATCAGCTGATACATTAACATTTGATGATGAACTTGAAATAGTTGTTCAAAGAATATATCAAGGATATAAAGGATATAGCGTAATTGATGATATTCGTGATATGAATATTGATGGTGTATCTGGTGGTGTATCTGGTATCCCACCTTCATTCCTAGATCAAATTTCAGGTATGGATGAATATTTTGAACAAATGGGAACTAGAAAAATACCGATGTCATATGATTCAGTATGGATATTCTATAAAGGTAAAGCTACATATTTATCATTCTTATCTTTTGGCAGTGAAGCAGAACTTAAAAGAGTATGTCAAAATATATATAAATTCAATAATCCAGGACAATTATCTGAATCAGTTGGTTTTAAAATCAATGAAATGAAAGATGGTTCCAGAGTTGTTGTTCTTAGACCAAACTTCTCAGAATCATGGGCATTTTTCGTAAGAAAATTTGCTCCACCAACTTTAATATCTGCAGAACAACTACTTATACATGAAAATAAAGAAAATGTTATTGAATTGCTTAAGTATCTTATTAGAGGTGCAAGAGTAACAGCTATAACAGGTGAGCAGGGTTGTGGTAAAACAACACTTCTAATGGCTATAATGAAATACTTATATCCAACAATTACAATTCGTGTACAGGAAACTGCGTTCGAATTGCACTTAAGAAAAATTTATCCTTATCACAATATCCTATCTTTAAGAGAAACAGATACAATTACAGGTCAAATGGGACTTGATGTTCAAAAGAAAACAGATGGTGGTGTTAACATCCTAGGAGAGGTTGCAACAGACCCCGTTGCTGCTTGGATGATTCAAATGGCACAGGTTGCCTCTAAATTTACATTATTTACACACCATGCTAAAACATTCCCTAACCTTATAACAGCACTAAGAAACTCATTACTAAAAATTGGAATGTTCAATAATGAAAATGTTGCAGAAGTACAGGTTGTACAAGTTATAAACTTTGATATCCATCTAAAAAGAGGTGTAGATGGAACAAGATATATAGAAAGAATAACAGAGTGTATTCCTCTAGATCCTGAATTTAACTATAATAACGATTATAAAAATGAAAGATCAATGGATGGTAAACTAGATAAATTCATGGATAATGCAGTTGAATATTTTGAACACCAAACAGAGAATGGTAATTATACATATAGAAATATAGTAGAGTGGCATGATGGAAAGTATGTATTTACAAATCCAATAAGTGAAGAAAATATTACTTCAATGAGAGAAAATATGTCTCCTGAAGATGTGAAGGAATTTGATAACTTCCTTGATGTAGCATGGAGGTGATATAGTTGATAATTTATATAGCTATAGGCCTAGTTGCAATATCAGTTGTTGGTTTAATTGCTTTACTTGTATATTTTCAATTAGTAAAAAGAAGATATAAAAAGAATAGTGCACTTTTTAGTCAAGATCAATTAGTTGTAAAAAATAAAGGCTCAGTTAAAGATGGTTTTGATAGAATTTATCAAATTGTTTATTTAACATTTGTAAAAATGCCAATTATAAAATATTATACTAAAAAGACAAGACTAAAAATGGAAATGACAAACGATTATACAGAATATGAAATAAGACGTAGAACTGGTAAGTCAATGCTTATAGCACTTGGATTCTTGTTTGTCTCACTATTTGTATTTATAAATTTAGTAAATGACTTGTATATGTCTTTAATGATAATAGTAGGTGTACTTATTATTACAGAAAAGATAATAGATTTTGGAATAACAGCTGTATCAGAAAAGATACTAAGACAGTTACCGGAAGTGTTTACAAGTATAAGACATGCATTTCATGAACATGGAATGATAGAAGAATCTTTCGTTGAGGCAATTGACGATTTAGGCGAAAAAGAAGTTGTACCTCAACTAAAAAGAATTAAAGAAGCAATGCTTTCAACTAATCCAGAAACAGAGCTTGAAAGATACTATGATACTGCACCAAATAGATTTTTAAAACTGTTTGCAGGTGTATCTTATCTAACTCTTGATCTTGGAGATAAAAAAGTAGATGGGACTTCAGTATATCTTAAAAATTTAAATAATATATTAACTGAGATACATCTAGAAATATTAAAAAGAGATAAAATCAATTATATGTTTAGAAGTTTAACTATAATTGCAGTTGCACCTCTTTTTGCAATAAAACCATTACAAGGTTGGGCAGAGTCAAACTTCCCTGCACTATCTAATTTCTATAACAGTAGTATAGGCTTTGTAATGCAGTCATTAATTATAGTATCAATATTTATTTCTTATCTAATGCTTAGAATTGTACGTGAAGATTCAGAAGAAATAAAATTTGATAGAATGTCTGGTAGGAAGTGGCAAGATAAGGTATATAAATATCCATTTGTAAAAATGATAGTTGATGCTTTTAAATCTAAGCCACATACTAGAAAAAATAGAAATGAAACAATCCTTATAAAAAATACAAACTCTTATCTAACAATAGAATGGTTATATGTTAATAAACTTACAGCGGCAGCTATAACATTTATACTCGTACTTATATTGATGTTTAACATGCAAAGAATTGATGTTAGTGCTGTATACAATAAAATAAGTGATGAATTTTTATCATTTGGTAAGTTAAGTGCTGAACAAGAAGCAGCAGCAGAAGCATTAAATGAAAGAGATAAGTCTTATCTAGACAAGTACAAAAACAAAAATGTAACAAAAGAAGAACTAGCAATGGAGTTTACTGATTCGGCTACTGGAACAGTTGATCAAACAGCTGTTGATAGAGTATATGATAAAATAAATACGGTAAATAATTCATATATTAAATTTTGGCATGTATTAGTTTCTCTTTTATGCGCAATAGTTGCATATTATATGCCAACGTTACTTTTAATGATTAGAAACAAGATAAGAGAAATGGAAAAAGAAAACGAAATAATGCAATTTCAGTCAATTATATTAATGCTTATGTATATTGATAGAATTGATGTTCAAACAATACTTGAATGGCTTGAAAGATTTTCATATGCATTTAAGGAGCCAATTGCAACTTGTTTAAACAACTATGAAGCAGGTGCAGAGGTAGCTCTTGAACAGTTAAAGGAAGATGTTCCATACAAAGATTTCCAAAGAATATGCGAACAATTACTTTCTGCAGTTGAAAGAATACCTATTAGAGATGCATTTGATGAACTTGAAACTGAAAGAGCATTCTTCCATGAAAGAAGAAAGGATGCAAATGAAAGACTTATTCAAAAGAAAGTTACTTATGGTAAGGTATTAGGGTTTGCACCTATGGTACTACTAATTGGTGGATATTTAGTTGCACCACTTATGATAGTAAGTATAATGCAAATGATGTCTTACTTTAGCAATATGACTTTCTAAAAATGTTATAAACATTGATAATATTAAAAAATATATCCATATAATTATCAATGTTTAGTATATATTAATAATTAATCAAAGGAGGAAATGATATATGGATAACGCACAAAAAGCGATTATGATTGGTGTAGGACTTTTTATAACTATTATAATTATAGCAGCAGTAATGCTTATAACTGGAATGGGACAAGATTTACTTAATAGTGGAACACAACAATTAAGTGGAATGAGTTCGCAATTACAACAACAATTAACAGATAGTTATGATAATGTAACTATGACTGGTGCACAAGTTTTGTCAGCTGTAAAAAACTATTATAATAACACTAATTTAGCTGTTTATGTAGATTTAAAAGCAAATGGTGGGGATTATTGGGCTACTCCTACTAGCTATAGTAATAATCCAACTTCAACTCCAGGTTCAGACGGAAGAGTGGCTCTTGCAAGCACTTCTTCAGTTACTAAAGCTGCAAAAACAACAACTAGTATGGGAGATATAACTACAGCTGGAAAAGCTAAATATATTCCAACTACAGCTCAGTTTTCAGCTAATCTTATAACTTTAAATGATGCAATTGTAGGTATTAGATTTCAACAAAAATAATTAGAATAATTGAAAGGTATATAATTATACTAAATAATAGTTATATACCTTTTATTAATATTTTTTATTTGTTATAAAGTGAGGTATATATATGGATAGTGCACAAAAGGCTATTGCAATTGGAGTAGGATTATTAATAACTATATCTCTAATTTCAGCTGTATTAATTATAACTAATATTGGAACTGATACAATGAGAAGTAGTAATGAACAATTAAGTGGTGTTTCTGCAAGTGTATCATCGCAGTTACTTGCTGATTATGATTATAAAACTATGACAGGTGCAAGTGTAATTGCTACTATTAAAAAATTTTATAATAAGCCTAATTTTTTATTGATTGTAAAAGATGTAAATAGAAATTATGCAACACTAAAGGTTACTAACTGGGGACATTCGCAAATAGATAATACTGTATATAAATTTGATGGAACCGTTGAAATGAATAATAATCCATCTATATCTTCTTTATCAAATGAAATAGTAACAAATGAAAATTATCGATCATACATCATTTACCAAAAGCAATCAGATGCCATTTTAGGTCTTTACTTTAAGAAAGAATGATAGATATATGTTTAAAGAATTAAAGTTATTAATTGTAGAACATATAGGATTAATAATAATTTCAGTTATTATTATAATTTCTTTGTATTTTATTTGTTTACAATTATTTGATACAACTAATAATGTTACTAGAAAAATGATTATTACATCTGATTTATTAAGTAATAGTACAAGTAAGATATATGATAATACAATTTTGTCAGGTACAGAAGTACTTACGACAATAGATAATTATTATAATAGGGATGATTTGTTTATATTATTACTTAATAATAGCAAAAATTATGATAATGCAGTAGATAGATTTTGGATTACAGGTAGAAGTGCTAAATTTGGCCAAAATACAAATTTTGAAAGTATTATTATTTCAAATAATTATAATGATGTTACTAGTTTATTAATAGATGAAAAATCAATTAATAATGTTTTAAAAAAGGATTTGAAATCATATGGTAAGTCAGGTAATAAGAACTATATTAATATAAGCGGAAAATATAAATCAGTATTAATAAGATGTAATGGATATATAGTTGGTATGGCTTTTTTAGCCATTTAAAGTACATTTATGTGCTTTAAAAAGTATGTAAAATTGTTTTGCATATTTTTTAAAACATATATTTACTTTTCAATTTAAGGAGTGTGAAATAATGGAAGATGTTACAGTTAGAGCAATAACAATTGGAGTGGGCGTACTTGTATCTATTATAACTATAACAGCTGTTCTTACATACTATAATACTGCTAAAGATGCAGTAAAAGAAATAGGTAGTGGTGTAGATATAGCAGGGCTATATGATAAAAGTATAGAAGATATTTTATTAAAGAAAAAATGTAATGGTACTGATGTACAAAACTTATTAGATTATTTTGCAGGAAAAAGTAATGTTGTTATAAACACACAGAAACTAAAATTGTATAAAAATGATTCAAGTGGAAATATTGTAGAAACATCTTTAGAACAGGGTATACAATCTGATAAAGAAAGAATAAAAGATGTAATTAAATTTATTTTACCAAATAGTAAATATAAAATAGAACATAACATTAATAATGAAATAATTACAATAAATATAGATAAAGATAGTTAGGAGAGTTATATGGAAGATGTTGTACAAAGAATATTTGCTATATTATTATCAGTTTTAATATTTTTTTTACTTCCATTATATATTGCATTTGAAAAAAAAGATGATATTGCTTATGCATTAGCATTAAAAGTAACTACTAATTTTGTAAATCAAGTAACTGAAAAAGGTTATTTAACCATAGATATGTATAATGATTATATTAGTGAACTTTCGACAACAGGAAATGTCTATGATATATCAATGGAATATGTGGCTAAGCAATATAATCCAGTAATACAAATACTGGGGAAAACTAATGCAAGTAATGGAAAAGTGGTATTAGTCAAGGAGTATGATTATTTAGAAAAAAAAGATGATTTTGAAGCCTATGATAAGGATAACTCAAAAAAAGATATTTTTAATGATATAAATATACTAGGCTTTAGTAAAAATGATTCTTCTACAAAGGCACAAGTTACATATAAATTATCTAATAGAAAATATTCTACAGATCAAATAATAAATTTGTTAAATGGAGAGAGTAATTTTGTACCTTCTAATACTAGTCAATATAATAATAAATCTATAAATGATATTCCAATTAATTCAAGAATATATGGCTTAATTAACGAAGGAATAATGACATTAAATACTGGTGATCAATTTACAATTGTAGTAAAAAATACCAATACAACTATAGCAAGTATGTTATTTAATACATTAACTTTTGGAGCAAATGCTGGTAATAACACTAAAGTATATATTAATTATGGTGGAACAATTAAAAATCAAGAGTATAGAGTTAGTAAACGTGGAGATATTAACCAGGATGCAATAGTTGATGATAGGGATAAGGAATTAATTAATAAATACAAAGATGATCCATCTAGTTTAACAGTAGTACAGAAAATAATAGCTGATGTAAATGGTGATGGAGTCATTGATGATACAGATAAGAGTTTTTATATATAGAAGGAGGAATATAATTTGAATTTTATAACAAATAAGGCTATTGTTATTGGTGTAGCTATATTTATTACTATAGCAATTACATCCGCTATATTTGTTTCTATAGGATTAATGAGAGATGTGTATTCCGATGTCTATGAAACGGATATAAATATTTCCAGTGGATTTGATGAATTTGATGAATTTGATGGTACAACCAAAACAGGTTTAGACCTTTTAAATGCATTAAATAAATATTATAAAGATAATAATGTAAATATAACTGTAAAAAATTATTCAAATCAAAATAATACATTATCTGAAGATCAAATAAACAATAAATATGGTCAAGAAACAGAATATAACAAAAAATATAATTGTAGTATAGAAAGAAATGATATAAAAGTCACAATTAAATTCAACTAAACAGGAAGGAGTAATATTATGGAAGAGTCTGCTTTTCAAGCAATATATACGGGTGTGTATATTATAATATTTATTGTAGCTCTGACTACATCTTTGTATTTATTTAATGGTATAAGTGATTTAGCTGAAAAGTCTTATGAATATCGGTAATTTGGTAACGGGACAAACCTTAATTGAAGCTCCAGCGGAAGAAAATTTATATATTAATGATAGCCAAGTAGTGTCTTATTATATGAATTACGTAAAAAAAGATAAATATTCATCAAATATACCAAATAGTATTTCAAAAGTAAGCTTTAGTGATTCAAGGTTACGTGCAAATGATATTAAATATAAAGATTTAATTGATTATATAAAGGGTAAAAATTATCAATTACGATTAACAGATATAGATCAATTTCAAATTTATTAATATATAAAAAGTTTTTAAGGAGTTAAAGTATGAAAGATAATTTAAGTATTGTTATTACTATGTTAATATTTGTAATACTTATTGTTATTTTTCCATTGTATAATTATTTTGAAAGACAAGATGACATGTCATATAACTTGGCTTTAAAAGCAACTACTAACTTTGTAGATGAGGTACTTGAAAATGGTTACTTAACACAAGAAATGTACGAAAATTATACAAATGAATTAGCTGATACAGGAAATATATATGATATACAATTAGAAGCACATAGAAAAATATTAACAAGTGGTGAGAATAATAATTTTGATGAGCAATACAGAATAGATTATAATAAAGATATATTTACTGAAAATCCTGAAATTAAAGATGTTATGAATGCTCATATTGTTAAGAATGCAGAATATTATTTAAATGAAGGAGATCAGTTTTATGTAAAAGTGAATAATAGTAATACAACTATGGCTGGTGCTATATTTAATGCTATTGTTCCAACAGCAAGTAAGGAAAGAATAAGTGTTAATTATGGGGGTGTAGTAAAAAATCAAGCATGGGCAAAAGTGGATGCAAAATACTATGATTTAGCTCATATTGTTAATACTAGACCGAAAGTTAAATTCTATAGTAAAACTATTAATGGAATTACAGATACAAATGATATTCAAAAAGAGAATCCAGAAGATGGAATAACTTTATATCCTTCAACTAATTTAAGTGATAATTTAAAATTAGAGGCTGAAGGTCCAGATAATGATAAAAGTTGGTGGAATAAAATAGTTGGACATACATGGGAATTAAAGGGCCCAAATATATCTGGATCTCAAAAGAGCACTACAAATTTGGGTGATAAATATACATTAAATTTTGGTTCTATGATAAAAGGTGAATATACATTATTAGTAAGAGGACAAGATGCATCAGGAAATGAGACTGATCCTACTGAGATAAAAATAAGTATAACAGAAAACCTAACTGGTGGTACAGGTGAAGGCGGATTTATTAATATGCAAGAATTAGATAAAACTCTTGATAAATTCTTAAATGCATTTCCAAAAAAGTTGCATTTGGATGTTTATTTAGGAAATACAGGACATGCATATGAGGGAGATATTGTACAAATATATGGAATAAAATCTGATGGAACTCAAGAGTTTATTTTAAATACTACTATGAAAGATATAGCTAAAGATAAAGGAACACGTGAAAGAAGTTTCAATTCTGGAAAGGTAACAACAAAAACTACAATTACAACACCTAGCTCTTATATATACACAGATGGAAAGGAATATAAAGGTAAGAACGGAATATTTAAAATTTCGATGGATATAGACTTTTCATTATTAAATAGTGATAATAAATATGAAAAAATAAGAATTTATTATAAAAATCAACATCCAAATTGCGTATTAAACTTACCTGGTGGAATTGGAGGAGCTTATGGATATGAGGTTGAATATAATTAATTGATAAAAAGGGGGGAAAAGTGTGAAGATAACAGATTTTGCATTAATTTTTGTTGCAATATTATTACCAATAATTATTACAGTATATGTAAATGTTTCATATACAATAAAAGCAGAAGAACAAGAGATGTATTATAATAAGATAATAAATATTGCAACTGAGGATGCAGCAAATCAGATGAAAGAAGTTGAAAGTAATGATGCTCAAAATGATTATGGTTATTCTGGTTTGCAAAATAGTAAAGTTAGTATAAATCCAGAGATTGCAAAAACAGCATTTTTAAATTCTTTATATAACAATTTTGGAATAAAAGGAAATGATGCTGCAGAACGTTATCTTCAAACTTTTATACCTGTAATAGCAATAATTGATTATGATGGTGTATATATATCATCTCAAGAAAAAGTTGGTAATAAAGTAGAACATATTATTAAACCAAAAGTATATTATTCATATACATATAGTATAGAGGCTGGAAAAACTGTTCCAACACCTGGAAGAGTTGATGGAGCTTTAGAATATCATACAGTTGAATTTACGATGGATGACTATATAACTCATAGAGGAACAACAGATGGCAATGCAAAAAGTTTTTATATATCAGATTCAACAAAATCAGATTCAGTAGATGAAAACAATAAAGTACTATATGGTGGTAATAATAGTATAATGAGAAATAATGTTATAAAACATTTATTGGAAGTAAGAAAACAAGTAATTATAGATACAATAGTAAAACAAATTGCGTATTATACAAATAAAGCAAATAATTATGCTAAAAATGCGGGAATAAGTTATGAATTTGTCTTCCCAACAATAACTGATGAAGAAATGTCAAATGCAATAAATAATATTGGAATATTTGCTTTTGTGCAAGGATTAAACAGTGGAAATAGATATTTAAATACTAAGTCTTATTCAGTTTCACAATTAGATGAAGTTGATAAATATTATTTTTCTATTCCAAGATTTTTATCAAATGGATCAAAATATAATTTAAATTTATATCATAAAGATGAAAAATGTCCAGAATATTTGTTGTCTTATCATAATGGTGATAATTATTCGGGTGGAAGTATTATTACACCTTCATATGTGTTAACAAAACAACAGGCAGCATCTGCAATGGTTACTTATACAATTGATGGCAATAATGATATACAAGGTGGCTTTTATCCATGCCCAATATGTAATCCATAAAAAGAGGTGATGTAATTGGAAGAAAATAAAACTGATATTATAGAAAACAAGACTAAAATTATACCTAATTATAATAAAAAAGTTGAAACGCACAATAAACCAAAAAAAATAAAATCAAAAATTACAAAAGTATTAATTTGTATTATAATACTTATTATACTTTCTGTAAGTATAATTTTGATTATTAATTTGTTTTTAAATAAATATAAACAATATAGTCAATATTCTGATAAAATGAATATTTATGGATTTGGACAATTATATGATAATGAGAAAACTACAGAATATCAGAGAGTTACAAAAAGTGAAGCTATAAAGTTAATTGTATCTGCTACTATAAATATGTCAAATATTGATAAATTAGTCTATATTGAGAATTTAGATTATGAAAATCAAGAGTGGGTAGAATATGCAATAGAAAATGAAATTATATCTAATAATGAAATAAATAAAGACAACTATAATGATAAAGCAACTTTAATGGATTGTTTAAAATATATGTATAATTCTAAAGTTAAAATATTGAATTTAAATACTGATATAGAGGCAAATCCAAAATTTTCAGATTTTGATAAATATAGTAATGAAGATAAAATTATTATTAGAGATATGGTATGGAATAAGATTATTGAAGATAAATCTGAGAATTTAAATGCGGATAAGAAAGTATCAAAAGGTGAATTAAATAAATTAATAGTATTATATTCAGAAAAATATAATACTATTACAGAAAATGATGAAAAGATAGTTATAAATGATGAAAAATTACCTAAAAATTATTTAGATTATGCATATTGTGTATCAAATGTTAATAAGCAAACATATGAAACAAGATATTTGTATTCAGATGTTACAAAATTTAAGAAACCTTCAGAAATTTATTCTGAGTTTAAAGAAAATTTTTACTCTTTAGGAGTTAGAGTACAAGAATATATGTTAACAATCTTAAATATTGATTATAATACGATTAAAATTGATGATTTTAAAAGAGCATTAAATGATAGTTTGTTATATCCTGTACCAGATAAAACAATAGAAGAATATATAAATTATGTAAAAAGCAATCATATTATTGTTAAAGGACAATGTAAAGTGGTATACCCTGCATTTTATTTTGATGGAAATAATTATAGAATAAGATGTACTGTTTCATATTCTATTGAAAATGCAGATAATAAGAACAATATATTCTTTGGTGATAGTCTTAAGTATAACAATACATATAATTATGATGAAAATGATAGACAAGTTATAGTTGATTTGCCAGTAAATAAACGTGATAACGAAAATAGTTTATATGTATATTTACAAAGTATTAATGATTGTATAGTTAGTAATACAAATAAATAGGTGATGTAATGAAGTTAAAAAATAACAAGAAAGCAAAGTTAATTATATTAATAATTTCTTGTATAGTAGTAATTTTATTATTTGGTATTATATTAATCTTAAATTTTAAAGATAAATATGAATATGGAGAATATGAAGAAAAAATTAATATATATGGATTAAATAAATTGTATAATAATGAAAGCAATAATCCTAATGAGAATGTTACAAAAATTGAAGCTTTAAAATTAGCAATTTGTTCTACAAAAAATACTTTGGAAATAGAAGAATTAATTCTAAATACTGAGGGAAAGAATGAAGAAGAGAAAATACTTAATTATTCATACTCTATTGGAATTACAACTCCTGAAGAAGTAAATATAAAAAATATAAATAAAAGTGCTAGATATATGGATATTATACAATATATTTCAAAAGCAAAGTATTATTTATTAGGTAAAGAATATTCTTCTACAGATACTATTAATTTAAGTGATTACAAAAAGTATAATGATAATGAAAAAATATATATATTGGATTTATTAAGTGAAGATATAATAGAAAATAGTAAATATAGATTAAATGCATATAAAGCTTTGAAAAAGGGATTATGTAATAGAATAATAATAAAATATATAAATAAGTATAATTTATTGTCAATCCTAGGAAGAACAATTGTAACAGATGAAAAAAATTTACCTAGCAATTCTAATGATTATCCATATATTGTGTCTGATGTAGATAAAGAAGTTTATGAGCAATCATATAAAGTTGAACAAGAAAAAGAATTTCTTAATCCAGCAGATTTTTATACATATAGAAAAGATTATTATATAAGTACAATAAAAACGGCAGAAGATTATTTTAATAGTATTTTAAATATATCATATAAAGATATTTCATATGATGATTTACATCAAAAATTACAAAATTTAGTTGTAGGAAATGTAGAAGATGTTGAGTTAAATAAATATGTTCAATATGTAAAAAATAATAAAATTAGTATTTCGGGTAAGGCAACTGCTCAAATTCCTTGTATATATAACGATGGTGGATATTGCAGAATTAGGATGAAACTTGAATTTGAGGTAAAAGAAGCTAATACTAAAGAAAATTTATTATATATGGATAATATAGGGAAAACAAAGATATATGATAAAAATAATTATACTGTATACATAGATGCAAAAATGGGATATGTATTTGGCTCTAAACAGGTATATGTTTCTCAAGAAAGTATAAGCTCTATGTTATTAGATATATCAAAAAATGAAATAAAAACAAATTAAGGAGGTAGTATGAAAAAGAATATTATAAACAAAATTATATTTTCATTAGTAACTTTAATATGTTTTTTTGCACCTTCTTTATTTGCAAAAGATTTGTATTATAAGGCAGAATTATTAAATTCTTATTCTGAGAATACAATGAGTCTTAGATGGACAAATTATGTTAAATCATTTAGTAAGGATAGTCCTAATTATAATAACACATCCGATGTGGAGTCTCATTCTGCAGTTAAATCTTCTGGAGGTGGCTCAGGTTCATATGAGACTGTTGGTGTAACTTTCCATAATAGGTATATGTCAAATTATAGCGATGCAAAAAGTGGAGCAAGTCGATTTGTTGGATATGACTATAGTTCTGAAGGACCATTTAATGTGTATACTGGAGGGGGTTCAGATGGTGTATATGATTTAGAGAGCTATAAAAGTAAAGTTGCGATGGCACCTACATGGATAACTGGAAAAAGCTTTAATGATTTATTAGAACTAGAAATTTTAACAGTGAATAGTTGGACTAAAGAGCATTATGGTTATGATTTATATAATGTTCAAGGAACAACTAATAATTGGTTTACAATTAATACATTCCAGTTAAATAATGAAGCAACAAAAGCTTTGTATAATAAACTTGGAGTTAGTGCAGGAACTGGCAATACTTATGAGACTTTTTTTAGTGGCATATTAGCTACTAAATGGGGTAATGCAGGATTATATAATAATGCATATGATTTTTATAGTAATATGGAAAATTCGTGGGCAAATTCTAACTATGGTTTCGGTCCTGAAGGAGATATATGGACATATGATTCTACTTCTTGGCATGACGTCGCTGAAAATGGAATTAAAGGGCAGTCTGTGCTAAATAATTTTGATAATCGTATATCAATTCCAACAAGAAATAGAAGTGTTTTTGTAGCACATAAAATAATTAATTCAAATGAAAATATAATTGGTATTGCAAATACTCAATTAGTAGATGATAGTAATACTACTTTGGAAAATCAATATACAAGTATAGATTCAAGTGGTTGGCAAGAAAAGTATATTACATCAAATGGATTAACTACATTATCTGGAAATAATGCTGCTGCTCAAATACAATATAATGGAAAAACATATGAATGTGCTGAAGTTTATGTTTACAATATTTCAAATAATAATAGTGAAGTTTGGCATGGTAATAACGTTAAAAATTGCCATGTTGATGGTGCTAATCAAATTTCTGGCGATTTAGGAGTAGTATATTATTATAAAGAAGTTGTAAAAATAGATAAAGAGGTTCAAGTATATGTAAATTATATAGATCAAACAACAATGACAACAGTTGAAAGTTTTAAAAGTAGTTTAGATGAGACACAAATAGGAGACTTTACTAAAATAGAACCTGCTGATATTGCTCCTTATCCTCAAAAATTTGTAAGGAAAATCTCTGGAGTTGGCACTATTAGTCTGAAGAATGATATATATAATAAAACAACAGCTTTATCATATAACGGTAAACAATATTATTATGTTGGAATGAAATATGCAAGTGGAAGCGATTATTTGGAAGCTTTAAGAATTGGAAGTTTAAATAGTGGAACAGCACCTAAAAATAATAAAGGATTAATTATCCCAAGCTTAAGCGAAACTAGAGTATATTTAATAAGTTTCTATTTTAAACCAGGCACTTCTATACAAAGCAATGAACATGATCCAAAAGTAGAAGGAAGATTAGATTTTATAAATACTGGTTCATATTTTAAAGGTGCAACATATAGAAGTTCTGATAGAACTGCTACTGAATTAGATTATATTCCAGCTAACGAACAGTTATCTCCATATATATATGGAGCACAGCCATATTTTATCAAGGCAATTGATTATGGAGTTAGTGATTATAAATCTAGTGATGATAAAACAGTAAGTGTTACATTAACAGGAAACTGGACGGAGTATGATGATTGTGGTGATGAAGAAAATCCATGTCCTGGACATGCTAAATCTGTCAATTACACATATACTGCAAAGGTTAAATATAAATATAACAAGATAGATAATTTAATAACATATAAAATATCTAATGTAAAAGTTAATGATAGTGACTCTAACATTGGTGGAAAATTATTTAACTCTAACGATTCATTTACTTTGTCAACTAGTAACGATTATTTAAGTAGAAGTAATGCAACTATAACAGATCATGTTTTGACAGCTGATTTTAAATATAGTAGTACTAGCACAAGTAGTGCAGGAGATAATCCATCAGCTTCTGCAGTGGCAAATGCAGTAGGATTAAAATTAGTAGCTACATGTACAAATGATGTTGTAAAAATAGATAATAATGTAGAATTAACAAAAGGAAATGAAAAAAGTATTAGTAAAACTATATCTTCACAAAATGGTAATGAATATACCTTAGACTCGACTACATCAGATTACTTATCTTCAAATATTGATAATTATATGAAAGGTACACAAAATTTAACTACATATAATGACTTTAATTATTCAGGTAATATACAAACAGTTAATGCATCAAACCAAAATGGTATAAGACAGTTAAAAGGTGATATTACATATTCAAAAGTTAATGTTAGAGGTGGAAATTCTAATTTTACTGCTGATAAGGCTTTAACAAATACAAATGATTCAAATGTTATTGAGAATAATAAAAGTATTGAAGTTGGAAAATTAAGTTCTAATTTTAGTAGCACTTATGATAATGAAGGAGACTTTAATGCAGATAAAGTAAGAAGAGTTAATGTTTTAACACCATTATCAGTTAATGCAAAAATAGATACTGAAAATTCTGTAAATCATTCTAATGTGTCGGGTTCTGTGTTACAAACTGGTAAAGAATTTACTTTAGATGTAAACAGTAAGAATTATTCTGGTTCTATTTATAGTAATGTTCCTACTGATAGATATATAAAAGGATACTATATTACTTTTGATTTTAAGTTAGAATATAGAGGTGAAGCTACCGCAAAAGTGTATAATGGCTCAGGCGGATGGGATGATTTAAATCCTGGAAACTCTATAGAAGCTAATACTGATGTTTATGTTGAAGGCTCAAATATAAAATTTAAAGGTATCTCAACTGGTACAGAAGATTATGTTTCTGCATGGTCAACTTCAAATCATATTTCTGTAGTTGCCGTTACAAAATCAATTGATAATACAAGATTAAGAGATGTTTTTGATTCAAATAGTAATAGAATAACATCTTCAAATTTTAAAAATTTTTCTAATTGGATTGCAAGAAGTATGTCTTGGGGAAATTTCTTTGATTTTGGAAAATATATTGATACATCTAGTTCAACTACAGCTGTTACTAATAGGAGGACATTAACATCACAAGTTACAGATAATTTATTAAAGCGTAATGATTTATATGCTTCTACTAATCATGCAGTAAGAACACAAGTTACTACAAATAATATAGGAAGAATATTTGACTTTATGGTTACTGATTGTACAGATTTAGCTTATAAAAATATATTTAGAAAACAAAACAATAGTGGTAGTCAAGTAAATCAACATACAAATAATGTATATTTTAGTGGTAAAAAATATTTTGTATATTCTGATATGTCTTCTGGAAATAATGAGTTTATGTTAGAAGATGCTAATAGAAAAACATTATTACCATTAGGTCCATATAAAAATACTCAGTCAACATATATTTTTGCTCCTAAACTTGGTTATAGAATAAGCTTTAACGTAAGTACATCTGGATATTATACACGTGGAAATGCTGTTAAGAGAATTGAGATAACACCAAAATATTATTACGTTTCTAAATCTGGAAAATATATAAAAGATATAAAATTATATTATAAAGATTCTTCTGGCAAGTATAAGGAATTTGTAAATAGCGGTTATAGTATATATTTTAAACCAAATGATGGTTATAGATATGGTTTATTTAATCCTATTGATAGTGGAGAAATAAACAAAATAAGTAATAAACTTGAAAAACTTAATGTGTCAGAAAAAATAGTTTTAAACACAAATATGATGCTGATGTCAAATTCAGGATATATACAAACTTGGTTTGGAGAATTTAAATTACCTAACTCTACAATTGCTGTAGATTGTAGTGGTTCAACAGAGCATAATAACATTAATAATCCATTAAATGATGGATATATAGGTGTAGTGTTTGATGATATGCATAGTGTTGAAAGTAGAACAGGAGGACCAACAATAGAAACATATTATAACCAAAATGATAAAACTAAAAGTGGTATACCAAATACAAGTCAATGGGATTATGAAGGATATATGGGAGTTACTGCGGGACAATCTGCTAGAGTTAATTTACAACTTGAAAAAGGTAGTTGGTCTATTGATGATAGTGTTTATCAGGATATAAAAGGTACTGTAATATTATATGATCTTGATAATAGGGCTGCTACAGATTTTAATTAAATAATATATTAATATCTATTTATAAAAAAACTGAGATTCTTAACTATGAATCTCAGTTTTTTAGAATTATTTAGTTAAAATTAACAAAATACGTTCTATCTTTTTTTACATTTATAATTTGGGGAACTTCATCTTTATTCCACGTATGGTCTTTTTCCATATATTCGTCATTTACAAGGAAATATATATTGTCATTACAGTTCCAGGTGGTATCTATATGGTAAAAATCACCATTTTCTAATTGAACTATATTCCATGAATGTGTTTCATTAGAAGCTATTCCATATATTATAGCGTTTGGAATATTTAGCATATCACAAAAAATATCAAATATTATAGAATAGCCCTGACATACTGCGTAATGATATAAAATGGCACATTCAATCAAATTACTATCATCAATGTAATATTCTGAATTTACGTTTGTATAAAATGTAGGAATATTATTAAAGAATTCTTTATTATTATCATACTGTATATTATTTATTATCCATTCGTTTATAACTTTTACCTTTTCAGATCTTGTCATATTTGGAGTTATACCGTCTTTTATTACATTTAACATAGTATTAAATATTTTTACTAAGTTAGTAGAAAATAATTCGTATTTTTTTCTTTCTGATTCAGGTATATTCTTACTATTGTTGTAAGTAGTATTATTATACGAAAAAATATAATCTGAATATCCAACGTTTATAAAATGGTCGACTTGAATCTTAGTAAGTGGAGAAAAATCAAATATTGGGTTATTAATAAAATCTATTTCTTTCCAGTTTTCCTTGTAAGTTAATGATGATAAATCTTGTATATATTGACTATTCAAATATATATTTTCAAGATTTGGAAACTTTGAAATATCATCTATGGAATGTACTGTTTTTGCAAAAATATTAAAATAGTTAATCCCAAGAGTTTTTATTTTTTCTAATGCACCTTTATATATAGGACCCTGATATAATTTAGAGGGCATAGTTTCAAAATCAAGCAATTTAATTTGTTCGAAGTTATCAGCATTAGTTGCATCAATGTCCCCTAAAGTTATTGCTAAACGACAAAATTTTTCCATACCTTCGTCTTCAAATGTGACAATATCTCCTTTTGTAAGAGCATAAGTCAAGTTAGCAGTAGATGTAGATTGATTCCAGTCTACTTCAGCTCCGAATAATTCTGAAATAGCTCTTAAAGGGATATATGTTCTGCTGTCTATTACCTTGGCCGGTACGTCTATTTTAATTACTGTATTTTTATCTTTATATGAGGAACTTGCATAAATTAGTTCTTTTGTTATTGTATCTTGCCCAACATACAAGGTAAGAATAGTATTAAAATTTTCAAGTGTAATTTTTTGAGTGCTTGGCTCCCAGCCGACATCAAACATTAAATCTTCCGCTATTGCACGAATAGGAACAAGTATCCGGTCGTTTTCCAGTACAGGCTTTTCAGTAAAGTTGATTTGATTATTATTTACTGTAACCTTTATTTCTTCCTCTGCTAATACAGGAATAGCAAATGAGAACATTATAGAAATTGTTAATAATATTGTGATTAATTTTTTCATTTTAATCAATCCTTTCATAATTATATTTTAAATTTTTATTATATATAAAGTTCCATATAGTAATATGAAAACGAATATAAAAAATCATGCATTAATTATATCATTTTGATTACATAATGTCAAATATATATAAAAAATTATGCATATCTTTTGGCAATATGCATAATTTTATATGTTTTGTTTAAATTTTAATTAATAATGATTTAAGTAGTCACATTTTAAGAAATTTTTAATTATGTTACTTTAAGCAAAAGGTTGCGTATAATGGAATCGATTTTATATCGTTTTTAAATCCAAAATTTTTTGTAGATATTCTTATACAATATCTTGGATTATATTTTTCTTTAAATACATTTAAACTTTTTGATTGTGTATTGTCTCCTGCTTTTACTTCTACAGGTATAATTCCATCACTATTATATAGTAAAAAATCTATTTCTGCTTTATTTCCTGAATTCCAATAATATAGAGGGATATTATTAGATACAAAAGCTTGTGCTACATAGTTTTCTGCAATAGCACCTTTAAACAGAAAGTTTTGGTTTAATAATATTTCTGAAAAACTTATATCTAGTAATGATGTAAGTATTCCAATGTCACTAATGTATAACTTAAATATATCATCTTTTGCATATACTTTAAGAGGTGGCTCAATTTTGTTTATATACTTACATTTATATACCATTTCACTTGATTCTAACCAATCAATTGCACTTTCAAATCCTCTTTTATTTGCTCCATGTTCAATATCCACATATTTAAATCTTTTATTTTCTTTTGCTAAAGCAGATGGAATAGTATTATATACTTTTTCTATTTTTACTGATTCATTATTATTTAATGTGTATCTATTCATATCAGCTAAATAAGAAATAACTATATTTTTAAGTATGTTTTTATTCCATAAAAGTATATCCTCATTTTTATTTTTATAATCAAGTACAGCTTGAGGCATACCTCCAATACATAAATATGTTCTATACATATCTAGTAATTTATCATGTATGCTTATTTCTTCCATACTGTTATAACATTTTTTAATTTCATCTACCCACATTTGTTTATTAAGTGCAATTAAAAATTCTTCAAAATCCATTGGATGCATGAATTCAATTTGAACCTTGCCAACTGGAAAAGATGAGTTAAACCTTCGTATTTTGACTCCAAGGAGACTACCAGCACAAATAATTCTATATTTGATATTACTTTCACAAAAAGCTTTTAATGAACTAATTGCTTTTTCTGACTCTTGAATTTCATCTATAAATACTATCGTTTGGTTTGGAATTATTTTTTTATTTAATTCTAACTCTAATTTTTTTACTTTAGTTTCAAAATCAGAGTCTTCTTCAAAGATTTTTACAATACTTGTTTTTTCCATTAGGTTTATATAAATATAATCGTCAAATTCATTTTTGCAAAATTCATTAATTATATATGTTTTTCCAATTTGTCTAGCACCAACAACCATTAATGGAATATCGATATTATTATTTTTCCATTCCATTAATACATTATAAAATTTTCTTTTCATTTATATCACCTATATTTATTTTAATATTATATATATTATTTGTCAATAGTTTTACATTTTTTTGACACCACTTTCGAGAATAAAATGCATTTTTTTGACACCACTTTTTAGTACAAATTACACTTTTTTTGCACCACTTTTTTAAAAAATGTACTATGTCAAGATAGTAGACACGAAAAAAATTATTTTTTATTTTATATTTTTAAAAGTGGACATAGCCAACTTTTTTATTTATTTTCTATTTCCAAAAGTAGACACAGATTTATTTTTTAGAAATTTTCCTTTTTTAAAAGTGGACATACAACTTACAATCTGCTATTTTTCGGTGTTTTCGCTTTTCTTTATTTTCTTCTGAACAAACTTTGGTATCTCTGTTAGTTCTCTTTTAGAAAAAGTGTCCTTTTTCTCTATTTCACCATTTTTAAAACGTCTATAGTAATTATCTGGCGTATCATATCCTAACGAGTAACATGGTCTTTTACTATTATAATACTTTACATATCTTTTTATTATTTCAACTATTTCATTTCTATCTCTGCATTTTTCAAGCTTAAAATCAATATATATTTCTTCCTTTATCCATCCATTTAAAGATTCATTTACTGGATTGTCTGTTGGTTTCCCAGCCCTTGACATTGACCTTACTATGTTTTCATCTTTTATTAATTAGTTATATGCTTTTGAAGAATATACTGAACCTTGATCTGTATGTATTATTGTTGGCTCTTTATTTCCTCTTAAAAGTTCCACGATGTCTTTCAAGCCATCTATATATTGTCTTCTATCTCCTCGCCTTTCTGCTATTTTAAATGTTAATATTTGTTTTGTAAATACGTCAAAATAGAACGTAACTTCTATATAGAAATACCATACTTTAAATGCTGTCATATCTGATACTATAACCTGTCTTGGTCTATCTACTGTTTCCCATGTTGTAAATATTAAATTTTGATACTTATCTTTTACCTTTCTTGGTTTATAATGCACTTGATGTTTGCTTTCTGCTTTTATTCCTAGATATTTAAATGCTTTATAAATGTAACCATCGCTATATTTTTTGTTATAATTTATTTTTATATACGCATTCACCCATCTATGACCGTGAGATGGATGTTCTTCATGCACTTGCTTTACTATTTCTATCATCTCATCTCTATTATAATCTCTATCTGTCTTTTCGTGATTTTTCCACTTATAATATCCTGAACGGCTTACTCCCATTAAATCACACAAATCCTTTACACCATATTCCCTTGAAAGTAATTCAACTATTTCGAATTCTTGAGTTTTAAACGAATGTATTCCTGTGTTCCATCCTCTTTCTTCTGAAGCATATAATTTTTTTTTAGTCTTTCATTTTCTATTCGAAGCTTTAATATTTCCCTTTTATATGTTTCTTCTGTTTTATCAATTCCTTCTGGTAAAACATCTGGTATTGTACTATCTGCTCTAGCTAATCCTTCTATTCCATTTTCTTCATACTGTTTTAACCACTTTTTAAAAGCTGTTATCGAAATATTATTTGTTGTACAAAAATCTTGCATCTTTACTGTTTTATTCATTTTGTATCTTTTTATTAAGACTTCCTTTTCTAATGGATTTAAATGTGACATAGTAGACTCCTTTCTGTTAGATTATTAGTTTAAATAATTTTATCATATTTTTTTATTATTTAAAACTTTTTTCTAACTATCCGTGTCTACTTTCTATTATACTATAAAAAATTATATAGCATAATACGTACAGAAAAATGTTGAGATTAAAAGTTCAACTAAAAACTTTGGATTTGAAAATAATATAAAATCTGTTTCATTATATGCAGCTTTTTTGATTTAATAATTAAGTATTTCATAATTCCTAATAAAATTTTGGGACAAACAGTAATAAAAAAGACAAGTCATGAATATATATATATCAAGGTGATATATATTGAAAAAGTGGCTTGTTTTTTTTTATTCTATAACTTGTATACTTATTATTGTAACAGTAGTGCTATTTTGTATAAATTTTTTTAAGGAAAGAAGTGCTAAAAAAGATATAGCAGAGGAAGAAAAAAAAGAGGAAGAAGAAAAAAATATTATTGAATATAAAGCAAATCAGACTATTAGAGTAAAACTTTGTAAAACAGGTGAAGTAGTTGCTATGGATATAAACGACTATTTAAGAGGAGTAGTGCCAGCCGAAATGCCACCTTATTATGACTTAGAAGCAATAAAAGCTCAAGCAGTTGTTGCAAGAACATTTACATATAAAAGAATAGATGCTCATGCAGAAGGAGATGGTATAGATATTTGTGATAATTATGCTCATTGTCAAGCATTTTATAATAAGGATCAAATAATTGCTATATGGAAACGAAAAGGTTATGATGATGAAACTATAAAAAAATATTGGAATAATGTAAATGAAGCAGTAGTTTCAACTCAAAATGAGGTTATAAAATATAATGGTCAGCTTATAAAAGCATTCTTTCATGCAAGTAGTCCAGTACGAACTGAAAGTGTAGAAGAAATATGGGGAGGTGAGAAATTACCGTATTTAGTTTCTGTAGAAAACGAAGAATCAGAAGATTATGATAATAGAACAAGTAAAGTTGAAGTAAAGTTTGAAGATTTCGTAAATAAACTAAAAGAAGATAATAATTCAAGGGCAAGTTTAAAAACAGAAGATTGTAAAAGTGTAAAAATATGTGACTATACTACAAGTGGTAGAGTGAAAAATATTCAAATTGCAAATATAAAAGTCAGTGCAGAAAAATTAAGAACATTATTTGGTCTTAGATCTACTAATTTTACTATTGAAATTAAAGATAATAGTCTTGTATTTAATGTAGTTGGTAACGGTCATGGAGTTGGACTAAGTCAAGTAGGTGCTGACACTTATGCAAAAAAAGGATATAGTTACAGGGATATTATAAATCATTATTATACAGGTGTTCAAATAACTAAATTAGATTAGTAAACAAAGGAGAAAAACTAAAATGAAAATTAGGATAAAAAATATTTTTGTAAATAAAAATAGGAAAAAAACAAATGAAAGTAATAAAATTAAATTAAAAAAAGTATATGATGTAAATGATATAGAAAACACACAATATAAACAAATAGAACAAAATAAAAGAAAAAGAGAGGGAAGTGAAGTTAAAGATTTAGATAAAAATATTGATATAGAAGAAGTAGAAGAAGTAAAAAAAGAAGATGAATTAACACAGATTAAAAGAAGAAAGGGATTTGTGCAAGAACAAAAAGATAATAATTTTAAGTTAAGGCTATATTATCAAAATTTAGTAAAAAATAAAAATAAACTATCAAGAGGATATTATATATTACTTTTTGCAATGATTGCTCTTGGAGCAGGTAGCGTTCTACTTGCTTCAAAAACATATAATCTTTTTAAGCAAGAAGATTATCAAGTATTTAATAGTGCTGATAAAGAAGATACGACAGAAACTATTACTAGTATTGATAATACAGATAAAGAAAATGAGAATACGGAAGAACTTAATTTACAAAGTATTGAGACAAGCAATAAAGATACAATAGATGAATTTAAAGAAGAAAGTAAAGAAAAAACTGAAAGTGAAGAAAATAAAACAAAAACTACTACAAATAATTCATCGAAAAATAATGAAGTTAAAGTTGTTCCATTAAGTTTTTCTAAACCTATAGAAGGTGAAATTTTAAAAGTATATTCACCTGATAAAGTAATTTATTCTAAAACACTAGAACTTTGGAAAGTACATGATGGTATTGATATAAAAGCAGAAGAAGGTACATATGTTAAAACTATCGAAAGAGGTACAGTAGAGAAAATATATCAGGATTCATTTCTAGGAACAACAATTGTTATTGATCATGGTCAGGGATATAAAAGTAGTTATTCTAATTTAGATAATACTACTCTTGTAAAAGCAAAACAGTCAGTAAAAAAAGGAGATAAAATAGGAAAAATAGGGAAAACAGCTATTGGCGAAATTAAGGATGAATCACATCTTCATTTTATGCTGTATAAAAATAATAAAAGTGAAAATCCAAGTAGTATTTTTAAGTAAGTTATAATTCATAAATAGATAGTGTTTTGAATAGAATTAAAATATAGGGAAAATTAAAATAAAAAGAAGAAAAAGGGGAGATTACATTGTTAGATATAGAGGAAAGAGCAAAGATTCTTGCAACATATATAATTGAGACAAAAAGCACAGTAAGGCAAACAGCTAAAAAGTTTAATATTAGTAAGTCAACAGTACATAAAGATATTTCAGAAAGACTTGAGAAAGTTAACCCATCTCTTGCAATAGAAGCAAAGAAGGTTTTAGAAATTAATAAGTCAGAAAGACATATAAGAGGTGGAATGGCTACTAAAATGAAATATAAGGCAAATAAAAGTTAAAAATGTTATTCAGAAAATCGGCAATTTTTATTGTTTGATTTTCTTTTTATATGTCAAATTTTGTCGATATTTTTATGTTGACTTGTAACTAAAATCTTAGTATAATTATAATGATTTTAGTAAGGAAGTTAATAAATATGTCAAACATAAATTTTTTTTGGAAATGAGAAAAATTGAATTAAAAAACTACAAGGGAGTTAAAAGAAGGTCCAATGCTGAGAGATCAATTAATTGCTAATACACTATATTTATCAAAAAATATTGAAAAATGGTTTTGCTGTTGTATTTAATAGAAAGACAGATGAAGAATTATATGGATTAACAGAAAATGATGCAATTAAGACGTAAGACGTATGAAAAGACGTATGATGATATAAATAATAGAATAATAAATTATTGTAATAAAGAAAGAACAGCAAAAGAAATTGCTAATTTTTGTAATTATAAATGTATTGATAGATTTAAAAGAAATTATTTAAAATTATTGACAGTTTTAAAAAAAGTAAAAATGACTTTACTTGATTAACTTAAAAGTAAGAATCAAAAGTATATAAAATATAATAAAAATTAAATTAGTTTATATATTTTTTATATTTTTTATATTAGTAACACAAATTATATTGCATTTATAGAAAATGTTAAAAAATTATGGATAAATTTAGTAAAATATAGTATAATAAAAGGAGAAGATAATTAAATGTTAAAATTATATTTAGATAATTGTTGTTATAATAGACCATTTGATGATTTGACAAATCAAAAAAATTATATTGAATCACAAGCAATAATTATAATTTTAGATTTATATAAAAAGGGTAAATTAGATATATATAAAAGTAGAATTTTAGATTATGAAATAAGTCAAATGAAGAATATTATAAAGAGAAACAAAATATTAGATGTATATTGTTCTTTAAGATCAAACTATATTGATACAACAAATGAAGTAATAGATAGAGCAGTAGAACTAAAAAAATACAATATAAAGGAAAAAGATGCTTTACATATAGCATACGCCGAGTACGGAAAATTGGATTATTTCATAACAGTAGACAGAATATTGATAAATGTTGTATCTAAAGTAAAAGATTTAAAAATAAAAGTTATGAATCCAATAGAGCTCATTACGGAGGTGATATAAATGGGAACAAATTTAAAAGAGCTGGAGAGAATTAAAGATAAAGGTTTTGCCGCATTAAAGGAAAAATTAAGCCCATCAGAATTAGTACAATTTTTGCAAATGCTAGGAGTAGGAATAGGTGATTATACTAAAGAAAAATATGAAAATGATGAGGATATTACTATTGAAGATTTTAAAAAATATTTAGCAGAGAAAAATAAAAAAAATAATTAAATATTAATCTTGAGTGTTGTTTTTCATAATATAAATATGCAAATAAAGAAAAAACTATTCTTCAAAAAAGAATAGTTTTTTGTACAATAGGAAAGTCATACTTAATTATTAAAAGTATTTTAGTTAAATTTGATATAATTAAAAAAGAAAACAGTAGTCAAATTTTAAATTTTTAAAAAACATATCTGTTATACAAAGAACATTATAACTTTTATTCTATTAATAATAAAAAATTGTAAAAATGTGGTAAAATATACATTTTATATTGATAAATAACAAAAAATATGATATAATTTATACAAATATCCATTGAATTGGATATTTGTATAAAATGGAGGCGAATATAATGGCTAGTCAATATATTCATAGAACAATAGAAAATAAGTTAGATGAAATGTATGGAAATTTTCCTGCTATATTAGTTACTGGCTCAAGACAATCTGGAAAAAGTACAGTATTGCAATATATTACCACTAATAAAAAACAGAAAATAAATGAAGTAAGTTTGGATGATATAAATGAAAGAATTTTAGCTATAGAAGATCCTGAGAGTTTTCTTAGAACTCATGGTGTACCATTAATTATTGATGAATTTCAATATGCACCTAATTTATTATCATATATAAAAATAAAAATTGATGAATCAAGAAGAAATGAAATGTTTGGTGATGGTAAAGAAGTAGGAACATTATATTATCTTACTGGTTCACAAATATTTGAAACAATGGCAAATATTACTGAATCACTTGCTGGAAGAGTGGGAATTATTGATTTGTACCCATTATCAACTCGCGAAATATATAATTTAAAGGAAAATATATTTATTCCTAATATTAATAATATAAAAGAAAGAGAACCTTTAAAATATGAATATATGGATAATCTATATGATAGAATTTTTAGAGGTAGTTATCCAGAACTTTATAAAAATAATAAAGTGAATCTAGAAGCCTTTTTTTCATCATATATAAGAACATATATAGAAAGAGATATTAGAAAAATAATTAATATACAGGATGAACCTAAATTTATGAAATTTATATCAAGTATTGCGGCAAGGACGGGACAAGAATTTAACGCTGCTGATATAGCAAAAGATGTTGGTGTTAAAATTGATACTGTAATTAAATGGACAGGAATATTAAGTAATACATATATTATATTCTTACTGCAACCACATATGAATAATAATGTTGGAAGAATAATAAAAAGACCTAAAATTTATTTTATGGACACTGGACTTGCTTGCTATTTAACAGGCTATGTAAGTAGTGAAACATTACAACGCAGTGCATATAGTGGACAAATTTTTGAAACTTATGTAATATCTGAAATAGTAAAAAGTTATACTAATAATCAAAGAGATCCTAGAAAACATCTATATTATTATAGAGATAATAATGGAGTTGAAATTGATTTATTAATTATTGATGAAGATAATATTTATCCTGTTGAAATAAAAAAAGGAGCTAATATTGACAAAACTTCTGTAAAAAATTTTAAAATAGTAAAAAATTTTGAAATGAATTCTCCAAATGGAATAGTTATATGCTTAAGTAAGGACATTCATGCTATAGATGAAAAAAACTATATGGTACCTTTAGAGTATATATAAACTATTGATTTTTGTGTTAAAGTAAAATATGAATTACTATTTATATAAATATATACTACATATATAAAATAATATTTAAAACTATTAATAAATAATTTCGTCCTTTTAAAATAACTTTTCAAAATTATATTGCATTTGTAAACAAAATGTAATATAATTGTAACATATAGGAGGGCGAAATTGTGTTTATTGGACAGGACATCGGTATAGATTTAGGTACTGCTACAATACTCGTATATGTTAAGGGAAAAGGTATTGTCTTAAGAGAGCCATCTGTAGTAGCAATAGATAAAAATACAAACGAAGTACTAGCTGTTGGACAAGAAGCAAGGAAAATGCTTGGAAGAACTCCAGGAAATATTATTGCTTTAAGACCATTAAAAGATGGCGTTATTTCAGACTATACTATTACAGAAAAAATGCTTAAATACTTTATTACTAAAGTTTGCGGTAAGTTTGTTTTTTCACCAAGAATTATGATATGTGTTCCATCAAGAGTTACAGAAGTAGAAAAAAAAGCAGTAATTGATGCGGCAAATCATGCTGGTGCAAGGAAGGTATTTCTAATAGAAGAGCCTATAGCAGCAGCCATTGGTGCAGGAATAGATATAGGAAAACCATATGGAAGTATGATTGTTGACATTGGTGGAGGAACTACTGATATAGCTGTCATATCACTTGGTGGTTCTGTTAGAAGTATGTCACTTAAAATGGCAGGCGATAAATTTGATGAGGCAATAATTAAATATGTTAAAAAAGCAAGAAATGTAATTATAGGCGAAAGAACTGCTGAAGATATAAAAATAAATATTGGCTGTATGTTCCCAAAAACAGTAGTTGAAAGAATGAATGTAAAAGGAAGAGATTTAACATCTGGACTTCCAGTAGAAATAGAGTTAACATCTGAGGAAATTTTTGAAGCACTAAAACCATGTGCAGATATAGTGATTGAAGGAATTTACAGTGTACTTGAGGAAACACCACCAGAACTTTCTGCAGATATTAGTGAAAGAGGAATTTACCTTACAGGTGGTGGAGGACTTGTATATGGTCTTGACCAACTTATTGAAGAAAGAACAGGAATACCTGTTATGATAGCTGAAGATGCACAGTCTTGTGTAGCTATAGGAACAGGTAAAGCTTTAAATCATATAGAGTTACTTGAAGAAGGAAATGCTTTAAAAATAAAGAAATTTTAGTTAAAATTTAAAGAAATGAAAAAGTGTATTAATAATATATTTTTTCGTTTCTTTTCTTTGTATAATTATAAAAGCATATGAAAATAATATTTAATATAAAATAGATATACAAGGAGAAATATTAATATGATTAAAGTTGCTTTTTTTAGTACTAAAGACTATGACAAAGAAGTATTTGATGAATATAATAAAAAATATAATTTTGATATTACATACTTTAGTTCTAAGTTAAATGCTGAAACAGCACCACTTACAAAAGGATATGATGTAGTATGTATATTTGTAAATGATTTGGTAGATGAAGAAACTATAAAAATACTCAAAGAATGTAATGTAAAATTAATTGCGTTAAGATGTGCTGGATTTAATAATGTAGATATGAAACATATGGATAGTAGTATTAAAGTAGTAAGAGTTCCGGAGTATTCACCATACTCAGTAGCTGAACATGCTGTTGCATTGTTACTTACAGTTGATAGAAAAATATATAAAGCATATCAAAGGACTAAAAAATATAACTTTACATTAAATGGTTTACTTGGTTTTGATATTCATGGAAAAACGGTAGGAGTTATAGGAACAGGAAAAATAGGAAAGTGTTTTATAAAAATAATGAATGGATTTGGTGCAAATGTTATTGCATATGATATATTTGAGGATAAAAACGCAGAAAAAGAATTAAATTTTAGATATGTTACATTAGAGGAATTATATGAAAATTCTGATATTATATCTTTACATTGTCCTTTAACAGAAGAAAATGAAAAAATGATTAATCATAATACAATGTCTAAGATGAAAGATGGAGTATATATAATTAATACAAGTAGAGGAAAATTAATAGATACAGATAGTTTAATTGAAAGACTTGAAGAAGGAAAGATAGGTGGTCTGTGTTTAGATGTATATGAAGAAGAATCAGAGATTTTTTCTAATGATTTATCTAATTCATACATAAGAGATAAAGACTTATTAACTTTACTATCAATGCCAAATGTTGTAATAACATCTCATCAGGCTTTTTTTACTAAAGAAGCATTAAATAAGATAGCAAGTGATACTTTTAAGAACATACAAGATATATTTTTAAATGGTAGTTGTCAAAATGAAGTAAAATAATGGGACTTTTTTTAGCCCCATTATTTTATATAAAATTAATTATCTTAAACTATTTTTTTACCCAAGTATTTGCATTATCATTAGATATAAATATTAAACTATCTCCACCGTTATAATCTCCATCAGATCCTTGTGATATTTCAAGTGTCAAGACACCATTTTCAATAGTTGGTAGATTGTAAAAATCATAAATTTGGTTATTTGAAATATTAAGTTCTTCAAAATTATGCCCGCCATTTTTAGTAATATATAATTTACAATATTCTCCACTAGTATTAGGCATTGTTAAGAACCCTATATTTTCATTTACAAAATAAATATGACTGCCAGTTTTAAATTCTTCATTTCCGTAATTTCCTATACCATTACTTACAGATTTCCATGTCTTTCCACCATCTTCTGTTTTACTTATTTCACCAAAAGCTGTACCCATTGCTTTATCATAGAATTGAAGCATAAATCCAATATCTTTATTAATAAACTGAATATTTTGAATATATGAGTTAACATTAATATTAGTTCTTTGCCATGTATTTCCCATATCATCAGAATAAATTAAATATTTTTGATGTTCATCTTTATTAAAGAATACAGTTTTAAAATAGGATATTTGATAATTATAATCAGTGTAATCATATACAACATTAGAAAAGTCCCCTGGTACATCTATAGAAGTTTCTCCATCATAAGAATAATATAATATTCCATCTTTAATTTTATAGTCATTTTTATCAATACTTTCTTTAGCTAAAGTACGAGATAATATTTCAGGTAATGTTTTCTTCATTGAAACTTCAACAACTGTAATAGTTCCACCATTTTTAATTATATGAGTTTTATCGTCAAGTGTACAATCTTTATTTAAAGCAACTACGTATCTTGGTACTTCATTTTGGTATAATACAATTGCAATTGTTCCATATTGTTTTATATCTGAATTTGCGAAACTTTCAGTTTTATCGTCTTTGTAAATAACAATACCTCTTTTATTTGTATTAAGTTTAGTATTATTACCTTCTTTTTCAAGAGTTAACCAATCTCCTTGTAAAGCGTTAACTACATAGGAATATGAAATGCCATTTCCTCTATCTCCATAAGTTGCAACATACTCTCTTAAATTTGCGTCTTTATCAGTATATGTAACACTACAAATATCGTTAGTTAACCATTGTCTTTTAATATCACCTTTTATTTCATAAGGAAGTTGAAGTTTTGGTCTTGCAAATATAAATAATCTAATATCTTTATATACAACTGCATTTCCTGTGCTACTATCTAACTTTATAACTAATTCATGAGAGAAATTATTAGAAAAATCAATAATAGTATTAGTAGTTGATTCATTATTAATCATAAAAGAGAAATTTAGTATAGTAGCTATAACGAAAACTAGACAACTTGATATATCCTTTATCTTATTCTTTTTAAACCATAGTAATAAACTAATTGTTCCAGTAACAAGAATAATTTCATTTACAATATAAAAGAATTCATCTATTATATATTCAAAATCATGTGATTTTAATATAAATATATATCCACATTGTAAACAGAAAAAAAGAATAAATAGAACTAATGATATAATTTTAACAATTTTTTTAGTTTTCTTTATAATTTTTTCCTTTTTCTCTTGTTTCTTTTTTATATTATTAGTAGCTTCATTAACTATTTTCTCAATATCAATATTATCTTTTTTCCCAAATTCTCCATTTAAAATTTCTGAAACATCTACATTAAAAACTTTTGCTATATCGTTAAGCATAGTTATATCAGGAAAACTTAAACCACGTTCCCATTTAGAAATTGCCTTATCTGTTAAATTAAGTTTAGCTGCAAGTTCTTTTTGAGTCAAATTATTTTGTTTCCTAAGTTCCTTAATAAATTTACCAAATTTTTCATTGTCCATAAAGATGACCTCCTCATAATTTTATAATACCATTTTTTTTATTTCCTTGCAACCGACTGTCAGTAGAGTTTTGGAAAAATAGCTAAAATAAAGGATTTATTTGCTATAAAAAAAGTATAAAATAAAAATATTCATTTTCTATTTTATACTTATATATAAAGTTAAATATATATTACTTAGTAACTATAGATACTCCACTGTAGTAATGTTTTAGTATTTGTGAGTAGGAATATCCTGATTTTGCCATACCATTTGCTCCATATTGACTCATTCCAACTCCATGACCATAACCTTTAGTTTTAAAAATTATATTATTTCCACTTTGTGATACTTCAAAATCGGCAGACCTAAGTCCAAGGAGTTGTCTTACTTTTACACCAGTAAAACTCTTATCACAAAATGTAACTTCTTTAACTCTATCACCTTCAGTTTTACTTTTTATATCTATTTGTGAAATTGATGTAAGATTTACACCTAATTTACTTGATATCTCACTCATAGGTATACTTTTAGTTTGAATAAAACCACTAACACTTGTATCCCATGAACTATCTACACTTTTAAGATAAGGAAAGGAATTTCCCCAAACATTAACTGCGTCTTCAGTTTTTCCGTTGCTAGTTGAAAAAAATAGTGCTTCTATATATGAACCGTTATATGTAAGACATTGTCCTTTTGTAGCATTAACTGCACTTTTTATTTTATTATAATATTTATCAAATGAACTTCCCCATTTTTGCTTAAGTTGATCTACAGTATTATATACTTGGTCAGATATTGTAGCTGAAATTGTACCACCTGATGCAGTCTTTTTTAAAGCATAAGTCCTTGATGCTACTGCTTGAGCTTTTAGCGCTTCATTATGAAATTCTGCAGGCATTTCAGCTCCAACTACTCCTATAACATACTCCTCTAAATCCATACTTTTTATTTGTCCTGATGCAAGTTTTACATTTATACTTCTACCACTAGATTGAGTTTGAGCGTTATTATTTGTACTAGATTTGTTATTACTAGAAGTATTTGATGAAGTTGTGTTTTTTGATGTATTTTGATTAGTTTGAGCTTTATTTGTACTTTGAGTTTTAGTACTTGTATTATTGCTAGAAGTATTAGTTGTATTTACAGTATTTGTTTCTGATTTAGGCTCTTCTGTTTTTAGCTCATTAATTTCTTCTACTTTAGTTGCATTATCATTTGAATTTTCATTTGTTTTATTATCATTGTTTTCTTGTGTAGTAGTAGATGAAAGTGTAGATGTTTCTACTGTTTCTATTTCAGTTTGAGGTTTTTGAGCTTTTGGAGCAGTTAAATTTGTAAGAAGTAGTGTACCAATAACTACACCATTTAGTATTAAAAGTGCTGTATTATCTGAAAAGCCACCTAAGCTTTTTAAAGCATAATCATGTATTTTTTCTGCCACATTTGATACATTTCTTTTAAATGCATCAAAGTCCAAAGAAAACTCATATTCATCTGGATATTCTACATACAATAAAACTACATTTTTTCCATCTATTTCTTTAATTTCATGGTATATATTCACATTTATCACCTAAAAATATGGTGTGTAAAATGTGGACAAATATACAAAAATTAATTTATTTGAAATATGATTAAATTTTAAATATTTATAAATTATTTTTAAAAACTTGTACTTTTAGTATTTGTATGTTATAATGAATAAGAAAATGGCCCCTTGGTCAAGCGGTTAAGACGCGGCCCTCTCAAGGCCGAATCATGGGTTCGATTCCCGTAGGGGTCACCAAGTATATAATAAAGAGACTATAAGAAAATGATTCTTATAGCCTTTTTATTTATTATTATTTTTTAAACTAACTTTATTTTTATAAAAACCTTTTTTCCTTTTTTTAGTATTATTCCATTTTGTAATTCATTTATATTTAGCATGTGTTTAGTATCAGTTATTTTAGTATCATTTATTGATATACCACCTTGTTCAATTAAAGTTCTTGCTTGTCCTTTTGATGGTGCTATATTACTTTTTACAACTAAATCAACAAGTGAAATTTCATTTTCTATTTCTGATTTTGAAATTTCTACAGTTGGCATATTTTGATTTGCACTATTACTTTCAAATAAAGATTCAGATGTAGCCTTAGCCTTTAATGCTTCTTCTTCTCCATGTATAAGCTTTGTTATTTCAAAAGCAGCTATTTTTTTTGCTTCATTTATACTACTTCCTTCTAACGAAGCAAGTCTATTAACCTCATCCATTGGCAAGTATGTTAACATTCTAAGTACGTCTCTTACTTCACTATCTGCAATATTTCTCCAATATTGATAAAATTCATATGGGGTAGTTTTTTCTTTGTCAAGCCATAACGCACCTTTAACTGTTTTACCCATTTTTTTACCCTCGGAATTTAAAAGTAGTGGGCAAGTTACACAAAAGCTACCATTTTTATGTATTTTTCTAATAAGTTCAACACCAGAAAGCATATTTGACCATTGATCATCTCCACCAATTTCAATTTTACATCCATATTTTTCAAAAAGTTTTAAAAAGTCAAAACTTTGCATTAGCATATAATTGAACTCAAAGAAAGTAAGACCTTTCTCCATACGTTGTTTAAAACATTCAGCGGCAAGCATATGATTAACATTAAAATGAATTCCATATGTACGAATAAAGTCCATATAATTTAAATCTAAAATCCAATCTGCATTATTTACAATTATAGCAGCATTTTCTCCTTCAAAAGATATAAATTTACTTACTTGTTTTATAATATTATCAACATTTTTAGAAATTTCTTCATTAGTAAGCATTTTTCTCATATCAGTTTTGCCACTAGGATCACCAATAAAAGCAGTACCTCCGCCAATTAATATAATTGGAGTATGTCCACATTTTTGAAAATATGAAAGCATCATAAGAGGTATAAAGTGCCCTATATGTATGCTATCTGCAGTAGGATCTATACCTAGATATACATGTGTTTTTTCATTATTAACTAAATTTTTAAATTCATCTTCAAATGTTATTTGTTTAATTAATTCTCTTTCTTTTAAAACATCATAAATATTTCTATTTTTAAAGTTATTCTCCATAAAAATTCTCCTTTGCTTATCTATTATATCATAAAATACTTAATAATAAAATATATATAATAATTTTTATTCCAAAAATTATTATATAATACTTAATAGCAACTTGACATAATTATTGATCTATGATATAATTTGGTTACTAAAATAACGATTAGTTAATATAATTAAAAACTAGGAGGTAATAAAAAATGGAAAAGGAAAACAAAAAGATGCGGTATGAGCAGTTTATAGAAGAACTGCAAGCTAAAGAAAAGGAACAGTATAACAATTTAAGAAAGCAAAAGGATGAGTTAGAAGATCAGATAGCTGATAAAGTTGAAATAACAGGAGTAAGTATTAAGGAAGTAATTAATTATTATTTTGATAAGAATGTCAAAATTTTTGATGTTATTGTAGCTAATACAGATTTATCAAAACTTGAAGATGAATATGAAATAGAGGTTATTAAGGAGGAAGTGCTATCGCCATATCTTAGTGATTATACATATGTAAAAAGATTTGCACTTACACCTAAAGAAAATGCTAAAATACAGTCTGTGGCATATATTACACTTGTTTCAAAATTAAAAAGAGTTGGAATAAAGGGCATAGGAAAGAATGCTTTTGATATATCGCTTGGACTACTTTACAGTGCTAATAACGATATTGATATATTTGTTGATATTTTTGATTATGAAAAAGTAAGAAGATCTGAGAGTGATTTTAGTAGTGATTCTACTATCGTGTTTAATACAGCACATTACAAAGATCAAAAATCTAGGTATTGTAAGAAATCTATAAAAATAGATTCTATTAATACTAAGTTTATAGAAGAATATATTGAAAAATATAAAGGAGAAGAAATTAGTTTTGCAGTAGATTCTAGAGAATACGCAAGGTCAGGTTATACTATCAGTTCATTGAATTCATCTGATAAAGAAGATGATTATATACATGTATTATTTAGAACAGGAATAAATAAAGCTATTCTTAAGGTTATCGAAGAATTTTCTAATTCGGATAAATCAGCATTAGAAAAGACAATTGAAGATAAAATCTTTGATAGTCAGATTAAACTTTGCGTTAAGGTATCTAAAGAAAAGTTTAAAACTTTAGCAAATGCACAAACTAGACGAATATCTAAATGCTATATGAATGGCGAAATAGAGAATGAAGAGTTTGAAGTGCTTAGCGTTGATGTTACAATTAATTTTGAGAATGAAGATAGTAATGAAATAAAAGAACATTATTATGAATTAACTCGAAATGAGACTACGGTAGGAAAGTTTTATGAGAGAATAAAGGAAGAGGGCTTTGAATTAATTTAAAATATGTAAGAAATACTTAAGAAATATTTTTCTTAGGTATTTCTTATTTTGTGCATAAAATAGTTTTAAAGGACAACATAATTTGACATATTTAGTAAATTATGTTAAAATATAATATATTATTAAAATGAGGAGGTATAATTATGCCAAAAAGAGAAGACTATATATCATGGCCTGAATACTTTATGGGAGTAGCAAAATTAAGTGCTATGCGAAGTAAAGATCCTAATACTCAAGTAGGCGCGTGTATAGTTGCAAATGATAACCGGATAATATCGCTTGGTTACAATGGCTTCCCAATGGGCGCAAATGATGATGATTTTCCTTGGGAGAAGAAAGGAGATTTAAAGGATACTAAGTATGCATATGTCGTTCATGCAGAGCTTAATGCAATTTTAAATACTCATGCAGATTTACGAGGAACAACGTTATATGTTACGCTTTTTCCTTGTAACGAATGTGCTAAAGCCATTGTTCAGGCAGGTATTAAGAAAGTGTATTATGGAAGAATTAAAAACCCCACACGTGATGACGTTGTAGCATCAAAAAAGATTCTTGATGCAGGTGGAGTTGAATTAATCGAGTATGCACATTCTAAAAAAATTTTAGAGATTGAAGTATAAAGTAAATCTAAATAAAAAATGGGTGGAAAATAAATTTTCCTCTCATTTTTTTAAAAGATATAATTAAAATTAACTAGTATAATATATTGCAAATCTACTTAAAATATAGTAATATATTAGAGTAAGGAGTTTGATAATGGATAATACAAAAAAAGAAGAAAAAGTTGGAGTAATAAAAAGAGCATTTAGAAAACTATATCCTACATATGTTTATGATAAAGTTGAACATATTCCATACGAGTTGCTTATGAAAGAAAATATTAGATTATTAGTACTTGATATGGATAATACTTTAATTGATAATAAACATACATATAGCAAAGAATTAAAAAAATGGTCAAAAGAAATGACAAACAAAGGAATTAGACTGTATATTTTAAGTAATTCATATTACGGTGATTTAGTAAAGAAAATCGCTGATGAGCTTAATATGAAATATATTTTTAAAGCAAAAAAACCTTTACTTAAAGGGTTTGTTCAAATAAGTCAGAAAACCAATATTCCTAAAGAAAATATTATGATGGTTGGAGATCAACTATTTACAGATATTTGGGGAGGAAATAGATACGGTATAAAGACAATACTTGTTAGACCTATAAAAAAACAGGAGCTTTTTATAAGTAGAATTAAAAGACCATTTGAAAAAATAATATTAAAACATTATCTAAAGAAAAATGGGGGTAATAAATAGTGCAATATTTACCTTATGCAATAATGAGTATTCTTGCAATTATAATTGGACAAGTTGTACATCATTTAATTAGAAAAATGCCACCAGTAGTGGCAGAAGAAATAACGTATAAAGAATTTTTTTCTACTTTATTTAAAGATTTTAAAGTAGATATAGTATGTAGCTTAGTTCTATTAATTTTATATAATTCATTTATATATTTTATTGGAAATAATCTAACATCATATTTATATGTAATACTTTCAATTGGACTATTTCTTGCTTTTGTAATTGATTATAAATATCAGTTAATACCTGATGAAACCCACTATATAATACTTATTGCAGGTGTTATAAATTTTATAGCTAATATAAACTTATGGTGGGACTATTTACTTGGAGCATTAATAGGTGGAGGTATATTTTGGGGACTTGGTTTATTATCTCTTGCAATATTTAAAAAGGAAGGAATGGGCTTTGGAGATGTCAAATTAATGGCTTCACTTGGCTTTATGTTTGGAATAAAATATACCTTAGTTATTACTTTAGTATCTTTTTTCCTAGGCGCTATAGTTGGTGGTACATTACTTATAATCAAGAAAAAAGATGCTGATGGATATATACCTTTTGGTCCATTTATTGTAATAGCAACTATTATGCTAATGTTTATACCAGCAGATGCTATAATAGATATATATATAGGATTTTGTAGTTGGCTTGGAATGAAAATGACAGATGTCGTTTATTTCTTTATGCCAAAAAATTAATATTATGTTTTAGTTGGAGGTAATATATGAGTAAAAGAAGTGTAATAATGTTACTTACTATAATAATTATACTTGTTATATTTGGAGTTACTTTTTTCTTAGTAGATTTTAATTTAGTAGTTAGAAATCAAGAACCTAAATTATGTATAAATTTAAATACAGATACTGAATATAACACAAAAGAATATATTGGTCTTGGTTATAAAATAATAAGATATAATATTGGTAGCAAAAATGCTATAAATAAGTTTGGAACTTGGTTTTTAACATATGATAATAGTTTGAATAAAAAAGAAGAAAAAGAAAGTAATGTAAATTATAGCAGTACCTATGATGTTATTGGTGAAGTAACAGCATATAACCAAAAAGATTTGATATTAAATGTTAAAGGCGATTCTGAAAATTCAAAATATGAAGAGGCAGAAGTAAAAATAGTTAGTAGTACATTTATAACCAAGAACTCAAAAGAATACTATAAAAATAATATAAAAGTTGGAGATAAAGTAAGAATTAAATTTACGCAAATAGATTCAGTTAATGGTAATAAAGTAGAAGCGATAGCATCAAGTATAGAAGTAATGGAGTAGTATAAATTATGATAAAATTTGGTGTAGCAGGAAATCCGAATGAATTTTATGATATGGGGTATAAGGCATCTGAACAGATGCCTAAATATTTATTTGAACTTGGGGTAGATGCTTATGAGTATCAATGCTCAAGAGGTGTTAGAGTTAGTGATGAAAAAGCAAAGTTACTTAGGGAGAATGCTAATAAATATAATATAAAGTTAAGTGTTCATGCACCTTATTATATTAGTTTATCAACTCAAGAAAGCGAAAAAAAGAGAAATACTATAAAATATATAATTGATACAATGAATGTTGCAGATAAAATGGGAGCAAAAAGAATCGTAGTTCATGCAGGAGCTTTACTAGGACTTGAAAGAAGTTTTGCGGTAGAAAGTGCGTGTAATTTGTTAAAAGAAGCATATAACCAAGCAGATTCATACAATTTAGGACATATTACGATTTGTCCTGAAACAATGGGTAAAATTAACCAGTTAGGAAGTAGTAGTGAAATAATACAGATGTGTAAAGTAGATAAAAGATTAATCCCTACTATCGATTTTGGACATTTGTATTGTAGAAATTTAGGTACATTAGTAACTAAAGAAGATTGGATAAAAGAGTTATCACCATATATAGAAGAACTTGGATATGAAAGAATGAAACACTTTCATAGTCATTTTAGTAAAATGATATATACAGAAAATGGTGGTGAAAAATGCCACGTTACTTTTAAAGAAGATGAAGGACCATATTATGAAGAGGTAATAAAAGCATTAGTAGAACTTAAATTAGAGCCTACTATGATCTGCGAATCAGCTGGAACTCAAGGTATTGATGCTAAGAAAATGAAAGAGTATTATTTTGAATATAAAAATGGAGGTTAATGCCCCCATTTTTTTAATGAAATTGATATTATTTCGATTTACATAAAATTTGACTTTTTTATGTAAAAATGATATAATATTAATAGGTTATTTTAATATATTTTTGATAATTTATAAAATGGAGGAATTACTATGAAAAATTTACCAATTTGTTCTTACGAAGAAGAGATTGTGCATGCTGTAAATAATAATAATGTTGTCGTTATTACAGCGGATACAGGCTCTGGCAAATCAACTCAAGTACCTCAAATGCTTGAGCGGGCCGGTTATAATGTGGTTGTAACACAGCCAAGGAGAATAGCAGCTAGAAATGTTGCAAAAAGAGTTGCTGCTGAAATGGTATGCGACATAGGAGATAAGGTAGGATATATGACAGCTTATGAGCATGAGTGCTCTAAAGAAACAAAAATACTTTATTGCACTGATGGACTTCAGCTTGTAAGAGAAATCTTAGGCAATAATAAAGAAGAGAAAAAGGTACTTATTATTGATGAAGTACATGAATGGAATCTTAATATCGAAACATTAGTAGCATATACGAAGTTCATGTTGGATTCTGGCGCAGATATCAAGGTCGTAATAATGAGTGCTACGATGGAGGCAGAAGAACTTGCTAAGTTCTACAATACAACAGCAATTATAAAAGTGCCGGGTTCCTTATACGAAATAAAGGAAAGATATACAACGGGTAGTGTTATTTCAGATATAAAAAGGCTTGTTGATGAAGGAAAAAATGTACTTGTGTTTCAGCCTGGTAAAAGGGAGATTGAAGAAACAATAGCCTCTCTTGATTTCCTGCAAGGTGAAGCTGTTATATTACCCCTTCACGGCGAAATGGAGATAAGTGAGCAAAATAAATGTTTCGCTAATTATTCACTTCCTAAAGTTATAGTGTCAACAAATGTTGCTCAAACCTCTATAACAATTCCTGATATCGATGCAGTAGTTGATACTGCAACAGAGAAAAGAATAGAGGTTATAAACTCTATTGAATCTCTTGTATCCGCAAACATTAGCTTAGCTGATGTAACGCAAAGAAAAGGCAGAGCCGGTCGTGTAAAGGAGGGCATTTATGTTTATGCTTCTTCTTATCCTATGAGTCAACTTCAGCCTTATACAGTTCCTGAAATTAAGCGCTTAAGACTTGATAACATCGTTTTAAGACTCGCTTCAATTGGAATTGATGCAGAATCTTTAAGATTTTTCCATCAGCCGAAATTAGAAAGCATAAAAGAGTCTAAAAAGTTGTTAAAAAATCTAGGTGCAATGGATAGTAACGCAATGGTTACAAAAATTGGTCAAGTTATGGCCAAACTTCCTACTTCTGTTAGATCCTCTAGAATGCTTGTTGAAGCTAAAAATCAAGGTGTCCTTTTGGATGTCATTGACTGTGTCTCAGTTTTTGAGGCGGGCGGAATAAAAAGCAAGGATTACATAGGAATTGGAAATTCTGAATTTTATTTGCAACTTACATTATTTCAAAAGATGAATAATAAAATAAAAGAATTAAAAGATTCGGGAAGAGATACTCAAGATTTAAGTGAGCGCGAAAGATATAATTTGTTTTCTGGTGTCAATGCTAAAAACTATTATAAAGCGCTTGAAAATAGGCGGAAGATAAAGCAGACTATTTCAAAAATGTGGGGATTCGAAAGTATTACAACTACTTCGGATAGAAAAGCTATAAATCGTTCTTGTATATCAGGCTTAATTGATAATATAGCACTTAATATATGTGCCGATGTATTTAAAATTATTGCAACAAATGAGAGCGGATTTAAACTTGATAGAAGAGCTTGTTTATCAAATGCTGAATTTGTAGTTGGTATACCTAAGATTATCAATTTTCAAGATCGTTATGGCATAACAAGAAGCATGAATATTATTTCTTGGCCGGTTGGTCTTATTGATAGTGATTTAGAGAACTATTTTCAGACGGAACACTCTTATGAATATGATAAATATTCAAGTAAAGTATATGATATAGCTTATACAAATGTCTATGCAGAAAGGTATATAACGTCAAGAATAGAAGTTCCATATGAAGAAATAGCTGAAAAATTTGAAGTAACAGAAGGATATGAGTACAATCAAGATACTGACTGGCTTTATAAAGTTCATCGTGTTAAATTTGACGTTGGAGAATATGTGGTTTCTAAAGAGGAAATCGAAGAAAACGATGATTTTGACACATTTAGAGAAGTTCTAAGTGACTTTATGGCAGATGTTGTATTAGGTAGAAAAACATTTTCCTATGCATATGAATGCCCGTATTTTAAAAAAGCTGTTTCTTCTTGCGATACTTCAAAAGGAAAAGAGGCTTTAAAGAGACATTTTAAGGAACAAATGGAAGCATTTGACGTTAGAAGTATTGATGAAATTGATAAAACAGTTTGGGAATACTTTGTATGTTAAATGTTAAATATAAAATGAGTCGAATTAATTTTCGGCTCATTTTATGTTTATTATAAGGTTGCTTGACAAGCATATTTAAAAATGATATAATGCGTTTACAAAAAAATATAAACCAAACGTTAAATAATAAAGGAGGAAACAAAAATGGAAGTTAAAATGTCTGAAAAAATGAAAAAATTTGTAAATGGGTATAAGCGGTTAGAAAAATCTGGTGTAAAAAATTTAAAAGATATATTTGCACCAAATAATAAACCCAATATCTTAAAAGATGGAGATAACTTTTTGTATATGCATGAGTTTGAAAATCTTAAGATAAGAGAGCATAAATTTTTTAAAGCACCAAATAAAGCCTATTTATATCAAAAATTTGATGTGGTAAATAAAACTACTCAAGTTGAAGATATTATACAAGGAGAATATACAATAGGTGCTATTTCTAGAATAACGCAAATGGGTGAACTTAATATATTTTATGAAGTAGAAACAACATTATTTGTACTTAGTAAATATGGTATATTTGAAATAGCAAAATATAATCATAAATTACCTGATAAATATGATGAATACTTTGCCATAGTTAAAGAGGCATATAAAGGGGTAAAGATTACGATATTACCAATTAAAGATGGCGAATTTGCTAAAGAATTTGATAAACATTTAAATGAAATAGTTAAAAAGAATATTAACGCTGAAGGATATGATTTAAATTTTGAATATACGTATTTAGATTTTAATCATGAAAAGCTTAGAGCTTCAAATATTCCTATTTCATCATCATTATATGTTGATGGAAAATATGTATTTGATATTACCTTTAATGATATTCATTCTAAAAAAAATAATATAAGGTGTGACTTAAAAGTAGATAACAAAAAGGTTAGTACTTTTTATTCAGTTATATCAGAATATGATTTTAAAGATTTCACTATTGAGGAAGCTTTTGATATAATATGGAAATTTCATTTACTATATTGTGTTGATATTGAAATAGACGATTCTTATGTTATAAATTCACAAGTAATAGAAGCAAAAGGCGATACTATTTATGATATTTATGAGTATATTATAGATAATGAAGATGAAGGACTAATAGTTTCAAAATCTATGCAAGATAATATAAGAACATCTATTAACAATTTTAACTATAAAAAGTTTCAGTTAATTGAAGAATTTGAAGATAACGATAGCTTTTTAGGAAAATCCTATCTTTTTGGTAAGAAAATAAGCTCACTTGATTTTGGGGAATGTAATGTATATATATATAAAGATGTAGATTATAATCTTCATCCAAAAAATAAGAATGCTATAATATTTGTTGAAAAAGATGGCACAGATAATATAGAAGTATATACACTTAGTACATCTCTTTATCAATGTACTATTGAAAGATTAAAAAAGCTTAGATTTAATTTTAGTGTTGATATACCGTATTATTACCTAAACATTGATAGAGTTTGCTCTGGAAATGTAGCAAGTATAGATAAAGGTTTTTCATTTTTAGATATTATTGCTCAGAATATTTTAGATAAGCATGTACGTGAAAATATAAAAGATAAAGAAGTAGAACTATTAATTAAATCTAGCAAAATAGATACAAGTGTAGATAAATGTATAAAAGTACTCCATGATAACAAGAACAAAATAAGAGTTAATATGGAAGAGGCTATACTTGTTGGCTTTCATTCAATTTCAGAAGTTATTTTATCTGTAAATGGTAAAGTTATACAAACTAGACAAGCTGATTTTATACAAAAAGAAAGATTTGCTAGAGCTGGTGGTACATTTATAGCTGTAAATATGTATAGAGATGAAAAACTTGAAAGTACTTTTAAAGAATTAGGAATAGGTACGATTATTAGTTCTAAAAAATGTTAGGCAATTTTGCCTAACATTTTTCTTATATAAAAATAACAAATACAATTTACATATGTAAACCTTTATGGTATAATATATAATATTAAAGTATTTTAGAGGAGAGAAAATTTTATGAAAAAGGTAGAACTATTAGCTCCAGCTGGTAGTATAGATAAAGCAAAAGTTGCATTTATGTATGGAGCAGATGCTATTTATGCGGGTACTTCTAAATTATCACTTAGAACAAGAGCAGATATGAATTCTGATAGTTTAAAAGAAACAATAGAATATGCACATAG
>CANPWO010000001.1 GCA_947584535.1 uncultured Clostridia bacterium | reverse complement strand
ATTTAATGAAGCATTTAACTATATAAAAGACTCAATAACTATATCATATATAGATGATGAAGAAATTAATAATTTAAAAGAAAAATCTCATATTCTAGATATTATTTAGTTGACAATAAAAAGATATTATGATAAAATTTTTTATACAAAATGTTCAACTATTAAAAAATAATTATTTTAGAGGAGGCTGAATTTACTATGAAGAAGTTGATGTTAAATGTTTGGCGGGGCATTGTAGGAGCAGAGTATGGTTTTACAGAAGAAGGAAATGAGCAATGGTATTATTTTGTATCTCTTGTAATAAACTTAATGCTTATTTGGTGGCTAGGACCACAGAGTGATGCATTAGTATTTACTATACTTGCGGTCATACATTTAGTAACAATATGTATTTTTGGATATTTAATGTTAGATGAGGAAGGTGTTTTTTATTCGTATCTATATTATGCAACACATTTGGTTTTGCTAATTATGGCACTTTTAACAAATTTTTGGTGGGCTGTTATAACAACGCTTATTACATTACTTGCAGTTTCAATGGCACCAGATTGTACAGGTATAAATTATTATATAAGAGACGATGAAATTTCATCTAATAATCCTAAACTTTTGCTAATATTTAATACTATAATTTTTATTGCATTTGTGGTAGTTGATTTTCTTCTTCCAATAAAATTATGGATAAAACTTGCCATAATTGCAGGTATGTTACTATTGCATCCATTAATTGATTATCTTGAAGGAGATTGTATTATAATTTCTGATTGTACTGCTGATAGTATAGATGTTATAATAGAATCAATTAAAAAGCTAAAAAATAGAAAATAATTTTAATATATACAGGTAGTAATTTTTATTTCTACCTGTATATATTTTTCTTAGAATTTATTGACAAATTCTAAATTTGTTATATAATATTATGTAAATAGTGAGGTGCTATTATTATGAGAATAATTGCCGGAAAATATAAAGCAAAAAGGCTTGTAAGCCCTAAGACAGATAAAACAAGACCAACGCTTGATAGGGTTAAAGAGGCATTGTTTAGTATATTAGAACCATATTTATATGAAGCAAAAATACTTGATTTGTTTTCTGGTACAGGTAATTTAGGACTTGAAAGTATAAGTAGAGGTGCTTCATTTGCTTGGATGAATGATAAGGAAAAACTTAGTATTTCGACAATAATATCAAATACAAAGTTGACTAAAAGCGAAAAATATGTTAAAATAACAAACAAAGATTACATTAAATGTTTAAATCAAATTATTAATGAAAGTATAAAATTTAATATTATATTTCTTGATCCACCATATGAAAGTAACCTTGGTATTAAATCACTTGAAATTATTGCAAGTAACCAAATACTTGAAAAAAATGGCATAGTAGTATATGAGACAGACAAGACATTTATAAATAATCTAAAGGATGTAAGTATTCTTAATGAATTTGGTGATTTAGTTTGTGTAGATACAAGAAATTACGGAAATGTAATATTAAAGTTATATAAATGGAGGGATTTTTAATGGAAATTTTTACACTATTAGAAAATTTAGAAGATTTATTAGATAGTGGTTCTAAAGTACCATTTTCTACTAAAGTTATGGTTGATGTAGAGGAACTAAGAGAAGTTCTTGAAGATATAAGATTAAAATTACCCGACGAATTAAAACAAGCTAAGTGGGTAAAGGAGGAAAGACAGAGAATTATTGCAGATGCTGAACAAGAAGCTGAAAACATGTTAAAAGATGCAGAAAACAAAATTGTAACTTTAGTTGATGAACATGTTATAACAAAGCAAGCATTAGCACAAAAAGAAGAAATAATAGAAAGTGCAAATAAAGTTTCTAAAGAAATAAGTTTAGGGACTCGTGATTATGCTGATCAGATTCTTGAAAAAGTAGAAGATGTATTAAGAGAATCACTTGAAGTAATTCACAATAATAGAAAAGAATTAAACTAAAAAAATATAAAGCAATGTGAGGTTGGTGTACAAGAATGGGAAGAAAAAGGAAATCTTCTAATAAAAGTAGAACTAGAAAAAGTCAAAAGAAAACTTTTGCAAATGATTTAGTAGGTGGAATACTTGTAGTTCTTGGTATAATGATTTTTGTATTTTTAAAATTTCAAAATATGGGAGTTGTAGCAGAAACTTTTAAAAGTATTCTAATGGGAATGTTTGGCTTTATATCTTATCTTTTACCAGTTGCACTTATCGTAATTGGAATAAGAACTATATATTTAGATGAAAAAAATGATATATCAAAGGACCTGTTAAAAGCGCTATATTTAGTTGTAATGGTATCTGCAACAGTTGCAGTTTATGCTAATTCTTCATTTAATTTATTTGATAATTTTTTAAAGACTGTAATAGATTTATATAACGGTGCTGTACAAGGAACAAATATAGCAGGTGTTATAGGAGTAATAATTGCAGGTTTATTTACAAATTTAATTGGTATAATAGCATCAAGAATTTTACTTACATTTGCTACATTTATATCAATACTTGTAGTATTTAATATATCATTTAAAGATTTATTCTATGGTATATATAACGTTTATGCATATGTATATAATGCAATAGTATCAGTTATAAATATATTATTTGGTGCAAGTGATGAAGATGAAGAAGAAATAGAAGAAGTTGAAGATGAAGAACCAAAACTTTCAAGGAGACAAAGAGCAAAATTTGAAAAAGAACAAAGACAAAAGGCACTCTTAATGAAAGAAAAAGGAAACCCAAATAATGTAGAAGAAAATTTAACACTTGATAAGACAGAACAAATAGAATTTGATTTTAATAAATTAGGCGGAAAGCCAAGCGAAAAAGAAATTCAGGCTAAACAACAAAGAGATGACTTCTTTAAAAAGCAAAAAGAGCAAAAAGAGGATAAGTCTGTAAAAGAAGTTTTAACTCTTGATCATACTGCACATGCAGAAGTGGATAATTATGAATTTCCTTCATTTAATTTACTTGGTAAGCCTAAAGCAGGAGAAACATTTGATAAAAAAGCAATACATGCAACAGCTGTTAAATTACAGAAAACATTAGCAAGTTTTGGAGTGGAAGCCAAAGTTACTAATATAACTAAAGGACCTACTGTAACTAGATATGAATTAACACCAAGTACAGGAGTAAAGGTAAGTAAAATTGTTAATTTATCAGATGATATAGCTTTAAATTTAGCAGCTAAAAGTATAAGAATAGAAGCACCAATACCTGGAAAAGCTGCTGTTGGAATAGAAGTTCCAAATACTACTGCTGAATCTGTATTTTTACGAGAAGTAATAGAATCAGAACAGTTTCAAAATCATAAGTCAAAGCTTGCTTTCTCACTTGGAAAAGATGCAGCAGGAGAGATAGTTGTTGGAGATATTGCAAAAATGCCTCATACATTAATTGCAGGTTCAACTGGTTCAGGAAAGAGTGTATGTATAAATACGCTTATTGTTTCAATATTATACAAAGCTAAACCTAGTGAAGTAAAAATGATTTTAATTGATCCAAAGATGGTAGAACTATCAGGATATAATGGAATCCCACATTTACTTATTCCAGTTGTTACAGATCCTAAAAAAGCAGCAGGTGCATTAAATTGGGCAGTACAAGAAATGGTAAATAGATACAAGCTATTTGCTGATAAAGGTGTAAAAGATATAAAAGGCTATAATGCTATAATGGGAAAGGAAGAAGGAGTAAAACTTCCTCAGATAGTTATAATTGTAGATGAGCTTGCTGATCTAATGATGGTAGCACCAAATGATGTAGAAGATGCAATATGCCGTTTAGCTCAAATGGCAAGAGCTGCAGGTATGCACCTAGTTATTGCTACTCAAAGACCATCAGTTGATGTAATTACTGGTATAATTAAAGCAAATATACCATCTCGTATAGCATTTACTGTATCATCACAAGTAGATTCAAGGACTATACTTGATATGGCAGGAGCTGAAAAATTACTTGGAAAAGGTGATATGCTATATTTCCCTGTTGGTGAAACAAAACCTCTTAGAATACAAGGAGCATTTATCTCAGAAAAAGAAATAGAAAAGATAGTTGCAGAAATTAAGAAGAAATCTGAAACTACATATAGTGAGGCAATTATAGAAAGTATAGAAAATGCAAATAATTCAAATAAAAACTCTGACTCATCTGAAGAAGATGATGCAGATCCAATATTAAATGAAGCAATTGATTTAGTTGTTGATATGGGACAAGCATCTGCTTCAATGCTTCAAAGAAGATTTAAAATAGGATATTCAAGAGCTGGAAGGATAGTAGACCAAATGGAAGCAAGAGGGCTTATATCTGGTTATGAAGGTAGTAAACCACGTCAAGTCCTTATATCTAAATCAGAGTGGCAGGAACTAAAACTTGGAAATAAAGGGAATAATTCAAGTAATACTGATAGTTCTGATGAAAATGTATCAGAAGTATTAGATATGCCACAAGTTACTCATCAAATAGATAATTCACAAAGTGAATTAGTAGAAGAACAAGTGCCTAAAAAATCAAAATATAACATTGAATTATAGAAGGAGATATAAAAACAAATGGCAATTAGAGAATTAGTATATGATGGAAATAAATTATTACTTGAAAAATCAGAGGAAATAACTAAAGTAGATGATGAAATAGTACAGTTATCTAAAGATATGCTTGAAACTATGTATAAATATGATGGGCTAGGACTTGCAGCAGTTCAAGTAGGTGTTCTTAAAAGAATGATAGTATATGACTGTTCGTACATTGAAGAAAATTCAAAAAAGAAACCTATGGTAATGATAAATCCAAAAATCGTATGGACATCTAAAAATAAAGTGCTTGTAGAAGAAGGTTGCTTAAGTTTTCCAGATGTATTTGAAAACATTGAAAGGTATGAAAAAGTAAAGGTTGAATATATTGGAATTGATGGAAAAAAAAGAATAAAAAGTGCAAAAGAAATGGAAGCTATAGTTATTCAGCATGAAACAGACCATTTAGACGGAATAGTATTTTTATCCAGAGTAGATGAAAAAAATAGAAAAAGAGGAAAAAAGAAATGAAAATGAAAAAGAAAATTTTACTAACAATAATTGTTGTAGTTGTTCTTGGTGCAATAGGAACAGTTATGTACTTTGTAGAGTCATATAATAATTCAGAGGCTGGACTTACTAAGAAATACTACTCAGAAATAAAAGATAATTTGCCACTTGATGAAAAAAGAACATTAATTAAAATGATTAAATCAGATTATAACTCAGATAAAGTTGATGACTATATTGGTATTACTGGTATAGAGAAACATAATAAAGAAGATAATAGTATCACTTCAAAAGCAAATTCAACACTTGAGTTGTATCAAGATGTAGAAGTAGTTTATGTTGATGGAAAAAGTAAAGAATTAAAAACTTATGTAAGTGAAATGTCTTTTTATCCGGAAGTAAAACTTGAAGCAAAAAATGACGATAAAAATAAGTATATTTTTGTAAGTGATGAAAGTAGTGGTAATGTAGTATTATTAATTCTAAAAGACAATAACTTGGTAAATATTGTTAAAGATTCTATTCAGTCAGATTTTAATGGTTACACTATAAATGTTGCATTTGACGCAGAAAACTCATCAAAAATAAAAGTAAAGCTAGATAATTATGCAAGGTCATATTTAACAGCAATAAATGATGAAACTGCTCTTGAATTTGAAGATAAAAATATAAATAAAGATAATTATAGAGCTACTTATCTTGCAAATAAATTCTGCAGTTATAAATTAGAAGATATTGATAATGATAAAAAATTTGAATTAATAGGTGTACAAAATATATTATATCTAATTGATAATAACAATAAAGACTTAGCAAAAACAGCAGGTGTGGTAGACACAACATTTAAAATTGATGATAATAACAAATTAGTGTATAATAAAACAGAAGTAAAAGTAAAATAATATATAAAAGGCATAAATATACTTTATGCCTTTTTCTTAAAAGAAGGAGTAGATTATATATATGGATAAAAATTTAAAAATTGTATTTATGGGTACACCTGATTTTGCAATGTACTCTTTAAAAGAACTTGTAGAACAAGGAGCAAATGTAGTAGCTTGTTTTACTAATCCTGATAAACCATCAGGTAGAGGAATGAAAATGAACGAATCAGAGGTAAAAAAATATGCTATATCAAATAATATACAAGTATATCAGCCTGCAAAACTAAGAAATAATCAAGAGGTATTTGATTTACTAAAGAATATAGCTCCTGATGTTATTGTTGTTGTGGCTTATGGAAAAATACTTCCAAAAGAGATACTTGATATACCAAGACTTGGATGTGTAAATGTGCATGGATCTTTACTTCCAAAATATAGAGGAGCTGCACCAATGCAGTGGGCATTAATAAATGGTGAAAAAGTAACAGGTATTACAACTATGTTTATGGACGAAGGTATGGACACAGGAGATATGCTACTTAAAGAAGAAGTTGATATAAATGATGAAGATGATTTTGAAACTTTACATGATAAAATGAAAATTGTTGGAGCTAAGTTATTAGTAAAAACTTTAGAAAAAATAGAATGTGGTGATATAGAAAGAATTAAACAACCAGAAGAAGGTACAATAGCACCAATGATAGATAAAAGTATGACAAAAATCGATTTTAATAAAAGAGGTATAGAAATATACAACTTTGTAAGAGGACTATCACCTTTTCCAGGTACATATATGGAACATGAAAATTTAAAGAGATATAAGGTATATAAAGTAGAATATAAATTAGAAGATATACAGGGTATACCAAATGGACAAATAGTTGAAGTTACGAAAAAAGAATTAAAGATAAAATGTGCGGATGGATATATATTAATTAAAAACATACAACCACAAAATGGTAAAAGAATGGATATAACTGCTTTTCTTGCTGGAAATAGCAATATTGAAGGTAGGTTTGTATAATATTTTATTTTGAGTACAATTGATATAATTAATTTTTACTAGTTATATAAATTAATAAATATATTTAATGAGGAATAGAAAATTTCTATTCCTCATTTTTTGGCTATATATTAGGGATTTATATGAAAAATAAAAAAATTTTTAATAAAATTTATGTCGCACCATTGCAAGTAGTTTGGTTTTGTGTTACAATAATTTTAGTTACATATTTAATGATATATTTTTTCTTTGATTTTAAAGGAAATTGTAGCATTTTATATACTTTAAATAAAAAGAAGATATATCTAAAAATATAATTATTTAAATATTAAATATGTAATTATATATGTGTGTTGAGAGGAAAAGTGATATTCATGAAAAAAAGAAATAATGGAATATCATTACTAGTATTGATTATAACAATAATAGTAATGATTATATTGGCGAGCGCTGTAATCTTGTCAATAACAGGTAATAATCCAATATCAAGAGCAAATGAAACTAAGGTAAAAACAGATTTAACAGCATTAAAAGATGAGTATAATAATTTTTACTCAAGTGCCTTGTTTGATAATGTATCAAATACAAAAGGATACTATACAGATAAGATGAATATAACAAAAGAAGGAAATATAATATATAAAGGAAAAATAGTAAACGAGGGTGAAAATAACAGTCTCGCTTCTATCATGCCAAGTATAGTAGGAACAGAATACGAAGGAAAAGTATTTGTAGCAGATGGGAAGATATATATAGATAACAGAGATAATTTTTTAAGTGAAGAGCAACAAGAATGGGCAAAAGAAGTAGGGATAAATGTATTAAATGAAGGAGAAGTACTAGTATTAAGTACAGAGGAAGTAAGTTTAAAGATAAGTCAAAAAGAAAGAATATATGCAACAGTATTACCAGATATAGATAGTCAAGTAGATTTTGAAATAGATGAGCCAACAAAAGCAAGAATAATAGAAGAAAAAGAAAACACAGTAGATATACAAGGAATAAGTGATGGAGTAGCAATACTAACAGCAAAAGTAACAGCAGAAGATGGAACAGAAATAGAAAAGAAAGTAACAATAAAAGTAAATGTAGGAGATTATATAAAAGTAGAAAAAATAACAATAGACCCAAGTAGTGTAGTACTTGGCTTAGATGAGCCAGCTAAGTTAAGAGCAATAATAACACCTGAGACAGCAGATAACCAAGATGTATCATGGGAAGTAGAAAGTCAAAGCCCAGATAATGCAGTAGATTTAACACAAACAGGAGAAGTAACAGGAAGAGATATAGGAACAGCAAAGATAATAGCAAAAGGAGAATATGGAAACTTAACATCAGAAGTATGTAGTGTAAGTGTAATAGATAAAACAAAAATAACACTAGATAAGCAAACATTGCAATTAAGAAAAGGACAAGAAGGTAAATTACAAGCAATAGTAGAAAATGGAAATGTAAGAGAAGGAACATTAACATGGGAAACAAGTGATGATGCAAAAGTAGGAGTAGACCAAGAAGGAAATATAACAGCAAAAGAAGTAGGAAGTGCAACAATAACAGCAAAATATTTAACAAAAAGTGTAACTTGTCAAGTAGAAGTATTAGACCCATTAGAGTTAAGTGCAGAAGTAACAGAAGCAAGAGGAACAAAAGCAACATTAAAAATATCAGCAAATACAACATATAATCAGATAGATAAGATAGAAATAAAACATAGAGAAAAAGGTAAAGAAGATTGGATAACAGATCCATCAATAGACGTAAATAAAACAGAATATAACACAAATGACTATGTAATAAATGGATTAGAACCAAGAAAGATATTTGAAATAAAAGTAGTAGCAACATTAAAGGATAAATCATGTCAAAAGGAAGTAACACTACAAGCAGAACCAAAATGGATACCAGTAACAAGCATATCAGTAGCACCAGATACATTAAATGTGTATTTAGGAGAAACAGGAAAATTAACAGCAACAGTATTGCCAGAAGATGCATCAGATAAAACAGTAATATGGGAAAGTAGTGATCAGAACAAGGCAATAGTAAGCGAAGGAGTAATAACAACAAAAGATGTAGGTAATACAACAATAACAGCAAAAGCAAATGATGATAAGGAAAAACAAGCACAATGTAGTGTAAAAGTATTAGAACCAATATCATTAAAAGCAAGCGTAAGTGCAACAACATCAAGCACAATACCAGTACAAGTAACAACATCAACTAAACATGGAACATTATCTAAGATAACAATAATGTATAAAAGAGAAGATGAAGCAACTTGGTCAAAAAAAGAAGTAACACAAGATGTAACAGGACAAACAGAATATGAAGGAATAATAACAATAGATAACTTAAAAGATGTAACAAAATATAATATACAAGTAGAAGTAGAAATAGCAAGTGAAAGTCAATATGCAAATGGGCATAAAGTATCAATAACTGATTTAACTGGTACAACACTGAAAATACCAGTAAATAACGTAACATTAAGTCCAAAACCATTAAATGTATATTTAGGAGATACAGGAGAATTAACAGCAACAATAGACCCAACAAACGCAACAAATAAAAGTTTAACATGGCAAAGTAGTCAAACAGATATAGCAGAAGTAGATGGAGGGACAGTAACAACAAAACAAATAGGAGACACAACAGTAACAGTAACATCACAAGATAATCCTCAGGCAAGTGATACATGTCAAGTACATGTAATAGAACCAATATCACTTGAAGCTACACCAGACACAACAACATCAGATACAATACCAGTAGAAATAACAACATCAACATTATTTGGAACATTAAGCAGTATAGAAATAAAATACAAAGAAAACGGAACACAACAAAATTGGAAAACAGAAACATTAACAACATCTGATATAGGGGAAGGTAAACAATCATATGGTGGAACATATACAATAAAAGGACTAGAACCATATACAACATATGATATAGAAGTAACAGTAACAATATCAACAGGTCATAAATATACAAAAGGAGAAATAACAGCAAAAACAAAGAAGATAGATGTAACAAAAGTAACATTAGATAAAACAGAAGATACTGTGTTTATTGAAGATACAAAAACAATACAACTTACAGCAACAGTAGAACCAGAGAATGCATCAAATAAAGAAGTAACATGGACAACAGATAATGAAGGAGTAGCAACAGTAGAAGGTAACGAATTAAATGCAACAGTAACAATAAAAGGAGTAGGTCAAGCAAAAATAACAGTAACATCAAAAGATAATGAAGCAATGAAAGCAGAATATACAGTAAATGTAGTAGAAGCAGTAGCACAAATAGGTGCAATAAAATATGCAACACTTCAAGAAGCATTTAATGCTGTAACTGGAAGTTCAAGCTCATATAATGAAGTAGTAGTATTAAAAGATATAACAAATAAAACAGCAACACTAGCAAATAACAAATATGCAAAACTAAATCTAGGAACATATACAGTAAAAAATGACCAAGGAGATAAAGCAACAATAACAAATGAAGGATATATGGAGATAGTAGGAGAAGGAACTATATCAAGTACAGGTGAAAATGCAATATATAATGCAAATACATTAACAATAAATACAAGTGGAATAATAACATCAAATCAAGATGCAATAGATAATACAAAAACATTAACTGTAGCAAATGGAACAATAAAATCAACAGGAAATGATGAGAATAATAGTCACGGAATAAATAATAGTTCAACACAAGGAAATGTAAATATAACAGGAGGAGATGTAGAGGGTTATAATGCAATAAAAAACAATGGAAAAATAACAATGTCAGAAGGGACAATAAAAAGTTTAAAGCAAAATGCAATAGAATTTGCAAAAGGAGAAATAGAAATAACAGGAGGAAGTATAACAGGAGTAAATGGAGTATTTAATTCAGGAAATGACGTAGAAAAAACATTAACTTTTGGAAATAATAGTGATGAAGGAGTAAAGAAAGAAGCACCAATAATAAATGTAACAGAAACAGGTGTAGACAATGGAAATGATAAATTTAAGGTGAATTTTTATGATGGTTCGGTAACAGGAAAAATACAGTTTAAAAATAAAGAAACAGTAGTTGTTCCAGATATGTATGAAATAGTTGTAAATGAAAATACAGCAACATTAGAACATATAAAACCAGTAGCAAGAATTGTTGATATAAATAGTTCAGAAGAAATGGAAAGTTTTTATACATTTGATGAAGCATTGATTTATTATTGTGAGTATGTTACTTATGAAGATGGTGAATTTAAATTGGAATTATTACATGATACGACTATTAATGATGGTAGTTTTATTGAATTATTTGAAGATGATAAAAATTACGATATAGATTTATGTAATCACAAGATATTGTATAATGCTTCTATTATGGCTATAGTGAATCAAGCTTCTAATTGTAATATAAAGATTGAAAATGGAGAAATGGAATTTAAAGAAATTTCTACTAATACTGGTGCAGTAAGTTTAGAAAGTTATGGTACAAATAATTTATTTAGTTTGTATAATTTATCTATTTCAACAAATAAAGAGAGTGCAATAGAGGCTGGAATTTATGATAATAAGTTAAGTATAGAACGGTGGAACGATAACATCACAGTCAGATAGTAGCCCTACAATAATATATAGTGATTCCGAAATCACAATAACAAATGCAAATATAAACTCAACATCAAATTCAGCAATATATAATGAGGATGGAAAGTGTGAAATAACTGGTGGAGAAATAACATCAGAGTCTAATAATAACCCTACAATATATAATAATGGCGAAGTCATAATAACAAATGCAAATGTAAGTTCAACATTAAATTCAGCAGTATATAATGATGAATTTGGAAAGTGCACAATAACTGGTGGAACAATAACATCACAGTCAGATAGTAGTCCTACAATATATAATAATTGTAATGGTTTAATATATAATCAAATGTTAATAAATGGTACAACAAATATAAGTTCAACATTGAATTCGGCAGTATATAATGAAGCTGGAAAGTGTGAAATAACTGGTGGAGAAATAACATCAGAGTCTAATAATAATCCTACGATATATAATAATGACGAAGTCATAATAACAAATGCAAATGTAAGTTCAACATCAAATTCAGCAATATATAATAATGAAGCTGGAAAGTGTACAATATCTGGTGGAGAAATAACATCACAGTCAGATAGTAGTCCTACAATATATAATAATTGTGATAGTTCTACATATAAAGATAGTCAAATAATAATAAATAATACAACAAATATAAGCTCAACATTAAATTCGGCAGTATATAATGAAACTGGAAAGTGTATAATATCAGGTGGAAAAATAACATCAGAGTCTAATAATAACCCTACAATATACAATACTTCTGAAATCTCAATTGCAAATACAAATATAAGCTCAACATCAAATTTAGCAGTAGATAATGATAGTAATGGAAAATTTTATATATATGGCAATGCAACAATAGATACGAAATCTGATAATACTGTTGCAATAAAAAATATTGGATATTTTAGTTTTAATAGTGATGATACGTCATCGATTACATTGAATTCTAATTCAGATGCAATAGAAAATAATGGTAATATTAGTATAGGGCATATCACAATAAATTCTAATGCAAAAGGTTCAGTAATAAATAATGTAGACGAAGTAAATATCGGAGGTTATGCGCCAGGTAGCCCTATTGGTGGTGGAGGTAGTTCAAGTTTTTTAGTAGCGCTTATAAACTCTTCTTCAAATGAACCAGTAATAAATAATACAGGAACTGTTAATATAAGCGCTGGAATAATAACTTCAACAGGAGATAGTGGCTATGTAATAAAAAGTAATTCGACAGAAGCAAGTGTAATTATTTCAGAATATAGTTCTATAAAAGGAGCTAATGGAATAAGAACAAATGGAACATTAGTATCAAATGGAAAAATAGAAGCAACAAATGGAAATGCAATAGAATTTGCAAAAGGAACAATAAATATAAGAGATGGAGCAGTAACAGGAAATAATTGCGTATACAATTCAGGAGCAGATGCAAGTAAGACATTAATAATAGGAAATGAGAGTGCACCAGTAGATACAACTAAGCCAACAATAACAGCAACAAATACAGCAGTAGATAATGGAACTGATACATTTATAGCAAACTTTTATGATGGAGCAGTAACAGGAAGTACACAATTTAAAGAACAAGCTGAAGTAAATGTACCTGAGGGATATGAGATAGTAGTAAATGATAAAACTGCAACACTTGCAGAAATTGCAAAAGGAGAATATGGAACAAATGGAAATACAGAAGATGGAGTATCAAAAGTAAATCCACCAAATATAATGCCTGGAATGAAGGCAATAAAATTTAAAGAAGATGGAACATCAGAAAAAACAACAACAAGTGACCCAGAATGGTATGCATACAAAGAAAGCAAAGAAGAATTTGGAACAGATAATACAACAAGCCATTGGGCAAATGCAGAAACAGCAGATGGAAGCCAGTGGGTGTGGATACCAAGATATGCATACAAGATAACAAATCCTGGAACAAGTACAGCAAATCAAATAGATATAATATTCTTAAAAGGAACAAGTGATAAGTATGAAGACGAAAATGAAGCTGAGCAAGACTTACCAGAAGATTATATAGTACATTCAGCATTCACAGATGAAACAGACACACAATTTGCAAATGGTGGATGGGACGAAGAGTTAACAGGAATATGGGTAGCAAAATACGAAGCAAGCAAAGGAACTGGAATAGAAAGTCAATCAAAACAAACATATCCAAAATTTGTACCAGGACAAAGTTCATATGGAGATATCAAAATAGGAGAAGTATTTACACTATGTAAAAATCTAAACCAAAGTGGTAATCCATACGGATTTTCTTCTTCAAAAGTAGACACACATCAAATGAAGAATAGTGAATGGGGAGCAGTAGCTTACCTAGCACAAAGTAAATATGGAAGAAATGGAGTAGAGGTACAGCAAAACAAAGTTAATAGTAGTGGAACAAAAACAGGATATGGAGCAAGCTCATCAAATACATATAACACACCAGAAGGACAGAAAGCATCAACAACAGGAAACATATACGGAATATATGATATGAGTGGAGGAGCATCTGAATTTACAGCAGGATATCAAAAAGGTGGAACTAGTAATTTAACAAAATACGGACAATCACTAGTAGACGAAACAAGTAAAAATAACAACGGAAATTCAACAAAATACGTATCTGTATACGAAGGTGATAATTATGATGAAAATATAAATTATAACGATGCAACAAACAGTAAAAGAAAAGGAGAAGCAATATGGGAGACATCCACTTCCGGAACTGAACATACAAGTTGGTTTGGCGACGCTTCATATTTCTCTTACACGTTGGCTCCGTTCTTGCTACGTGGAGGCAGTTACAATAATAGTGGTGCTAGCGCGGGTCTGTTCTACTTCTTCCCCGACTTTGGCTATGCGAACAGTTTCGGCAGTTTTCGCGCGGTGTGGGTCTCACTTTAAAATGTGGCACTGATACACTGAACACTTTTTTGTGATAAAGTAGTTAATTAGATAAATAATAATAACTAAGATAAACTCAATATTTTGGCAAGGGAACGGCAAGAGTCAAGCGGATGAAATCCTGCGTGCGCTTTGTCGTGGGTTTTAATCAAGGTATTAATTAATAATTATTTAAATTATTAACATAATACAGGGATTATGTTGCAATTTCTCTAACACGACGAATCCGTACATGAAACGAGGAGGCAATTACAATAGAAGTGGTACTAAAGATAAGCAACTGTTTAAGGAAAATGTTGAATAAAAATACCAAAGCAACGTAAATCCTATCAAAAAGAGAAAAAGCAAAAAAGAAAAGCGAAAAAAAGAAAAAAGCAAGCGGGATGAAATCCCGCAGGAGAAAATCCAGCCACACAATATTATGCAAACTAAAATATTTAATTATAAAAGGATTAATTTTAAATAAAAAAAGCTAATTATAAATAATCTAATTAAATAATCAAATTAAAGCTTTTGAAAATGCATAATATTTTATAATATTTTAAAATTGAATGCTAATGAATATTACTCATATACATTGAAAAGTACTTATAGAAATTATCTATAGGTACTTTTCTTGCATAATAATTAATTATGTAGTAAAATATATTAAGAAATTTAGGAGAATAAGATGGATAAGATAAATATAAATGAATTAGCAATGGAAGAATTAGAAAAATATATAGAAAGTATTGGCGAAAAAAAATTCCATGCACGTCAAATTTTTAAATGGTTGCATAGAATTGGCGTTACAAGTTTTGATGAAATGAGTGATATATCAAAGACACTTCGAGATAAATTAAAGGATATGGCATATATACCAAATTTAGAAATAATAGAGTGTCAGAAATCAAAAAAAGATGGTACAATGAAATTTTTAATTAAACTAGATGATAACACTGCAATTGAATCAGTATTTATGAGGTATCATCATGGAAATACATTATGTGTTTCAACACAAGTAGGTTGTAAAATGGGATGTAAATTTTGTGCATCTACTAAAGAAGGCTTTGAAAGACATTTACTTGCAAGTGAAATAGAAGGACAAATTTTAACAGTGCAAAGATATACAAATGAAAGAATATCAAATGTAGTATATATGGGAATAGGAGAACCACTTGATAACTATGAAAATGTAGTTAAGTCAATAAGATTAATAAATAACCCATATGGACTTGGAATAGGTGCAAGACATATAAGCTTGTCAACTTGTGGAATAGTACCTATGATATATAAACTTGCAGAGGAAAATATACAATGTACTCTTTCTATATCACTTCACGCAACAACTGATGAAAAAAGAAAAGAAATAATGCCAATAGCAAATAAATATAGTATTGAAGAGTTATTAACTGCTTGTAAGGAATATATAAAAATTACAAAAAGAAGAATAAGTTTTGAATATGCTCTAATTTATGGTGAAAATGATAGTTATGAAGATGCTATAGCTCTTGCTAAATTACTAAGGGGAATGATAGCACATGTAAATTTAATTCCTGTAAATGAGATAAAAAATGGACAGTATAAAAAAGCAACTGAAAAGTCTGTTGAAAAGTTTATGAATACATTAAATTCATGTGGAATTGTAACAACTGTTAGACGTGAGCTTGGCTCAGATATTGATGCAGCGTGTGGTCAGTTAAGAAAAAAATACATAGAAAGTATTAATAAATAATATTATTTAATAAAATAATTGTAAAGATAAGATAAAAAATAACATAAAGTATTGAAATAAATCTATCTTTTGGTATAATATATATGTAACAAAGAGGTGAAATAATGAATTTTGTCGCAAGGTCGGATGTTGGTAAAAGAAGAACAAATAATGAAGATAGTTTCTTTGCCAAAGAATATAATGAAGATGTTTCTTTATTTGTAGTAGCTGACGGACTTGGTGGCTATGCAAGTGGAGAAGTTGCAAGTGGTATAATTACCGAAACAATGTCTGCGTGTATAGAAGAATATATTAATATATTACCAGCAAAAAAAGAAGAGCAAATAAAGGAAATTTTTAAAGAATCTGTAGTAAGAGCAAACGAGAAAATATATAATTTAGAGAAAACTGATGCTAAATATGAAGGCATGGGTACAACTGTTGTCGCTATACTTAAGGTAAAAAATAATATATATTATACTTCTGTAGGTGATACAAGAATATATTATATAGATGAAAAATTAAAAAATATTATACAAATTACAGAGGACGATACATATGTAAATGAGTTAATAAGGACTAATGTTATAACTAAGGAAGAGGCGGAAAATCATCCTCAAAAGCATATGTTAACAAAAGCGGTAGGAATATTAAAAGATATAGATGTAGAGATAAAGAAACTTGATAAGAAAAAAGGCTATTTACTGTTATGTACTGATGGTCTTACTAATATGCTAAATGATAAAGAAATATTAAAAGTAATACAAGACAATAATTTTGAATACATTGCAGAAAAACTTGTATTAAAAGCAAATGAAAAGGGTGGAAACGATAACATTACTGTTGTTTTAGTTAAAAAAGGAGAATAGTTGATATGGACGATTTAGTTGGAAAGGTACTTGGCTCTAGATATGAAATACTTGAGAAAATTGGCGAAGGTGGTATGGCAACTGTATATAGGGCTAAATGTAGACTTTTAAATAGATTTGTCGCTATAAAAGTATTAAAAAGTGAATATTCAAAGGATGAGACTTTTGTAAAAAGATTTAGAGCAGAAGCACAATCAGCTGCTGCACTTACTCATCCAAATATAGTTTCCGTTTTTGATGTTGGAGAAGAAGATGGAATAAACTATATTGTTATGGAGCTTTTAGAAAGCAAGACATTAAAAGATTATATAGAGGAAAATGGTGCATTAAGAAATGAACTAACACTTAAAATTGCTGCACAAATTGCATCTGCTCTTGAAGCAGCACATAAATCACATATTATACATAGAGATATAAAGCCACAAAATATAGTATTAAATAAAAATATGGTAGCTAAAGTTACTGATTTTGGTATAGCTAAAATAACAAATGCACCAAGTGCTACTATAACTAGTTTTGGAAATACTATGGGCTCTGTGCATTACTTTTCACCAGAACATGCTAAAGGTGGATACACTGATGAAAAATCTGATATTTATTCACTTGGTGTAGTAATGTATGAAATGGCAACTGGTAAATTACCATTTGATGGAGATAGTCCAGTATCTGTTGCTCTTAAACACATACAGGAAGAACCAATTGAGCCGATAGTTAAAAATCCAAAAGTAAGTATTGCACTTAATCAGATTATAATGAAAGCAATGTCAAAAAGTACAGTTACAAGATACCAAAATGCAACTGAACTTTTATCTGATATATCACTTGCTCTTGCAAATCCTAATATTAATATATCAAAGCCTAGTAGCTCTGTTTCAGCAGGTGAAACACAAGTTATACCAATTATAAAAGTAGATGAAACAGTAAATGAAGAAGAAAATAAAGTACCAAATTTAAGAACAAGACAGGCTGCAAATGCAAATAGGATGAATGTAGTTTCTGCAAGTAATAGAAGAAGGGCAGAAGCAGCTACTGTACAAGATGAGGAAGAAAAAGTACAACAACCAAAAGAAACTGTAAGAGATAATAATAAACAACCTAAAAAGAACAAAAAGAAAACTTTAATTATATTAATTTGTGTTGGTGTAATAGTTTTAATAGGTGGCTCTGTATTTGGAATAAAAATGTATAATAAAATTAAAGCACAAAATGAAGCAAATGCACAAATTGATGTACCAAATCTTGTAGGAAGAAAATTTGATGAAGTAGTTGAAGAATATAAAAACCAAGGTATAGAAATAATACAAGAAAAATCAGATTATAGTTCTGAACAACCTGAAGGAAATATAATATCACAAACACCTGAAAAGGGAACAAAAACTAAAGAAAAGAAAATTTACGTTGTAGTAAGTAAAGGTGAAAAACTAGTTGAAGTTACAGATGTAACAGGTAAAGATATAAAAGTTGCAACTTATGAACTTCAAGATACACTTGGCTTTGTAATTGAAACAGAAGAAGTAGTTAATGAAAAAGTTACAGCTGGTATTATAATCTCACAAGATCCTAAAGAAGGACAAAAACCATATGGAAGTACAATTAAATTAGTAGTAAGTAAGGGAGATGGAAAAGAATCTGTGCTTATGCCAAGTGTACTTGGAAGTACAGAGGCAGATGCAAAAGCTAAACTTGAGAAACTAAAACTTAAAGTTAATGTAAAATATTCTGAAGATAATTCAAAATCAAATGGTGTAGTAATTGCACAAAGTTATCCACAAAATCAGGAACTAAAAGAAGGGGATATAGTAGAAATTACTGTTAATAAACTTTTGATTACAAAGAATGTATCTCTTGATTTATTAGAGCTTCAAGGTGGTAGTCCAATAGATGCTGAAACAATTACAGTTAAAGTAACTGCAAGTATTGATAATGGTGCAACTAATACTATTTTTGAAAAGTCATTTGCTCCTACTGAAACAACTACATCATTTAGTATAAATGGCTATCAAAAAGCTGTATTAAAAATATATTTAAACGGACAACTTGCAAAAGAACAAACAATTAATTTTTAATTATTTAATTTAAGAGGGTGGGTACTATTTTCATAATAGTATCCACTTAAACTATAAAAAGAGTAATTTATAGTATAATAGTATAGAAATAATAATATTTATAATATAATTTTAGTAAATTGGTACACTATATGACCACATATCTTTTTTATTTTATATTTTAATGTATAATATAATTAAAGGAGTAAATATGAATAAAGAAGAATTAGAAAAAAGATATAAGCAAATATATGAATTAAAAGATGGTAATTATATGGTAAGCACTAAAAGTCCAAATGAAATAACAGAGGTGTGTTACTTCGCTCATACAAATATAGATGAAGTGTATGGTATGGAAGGTAAATGGGGATTAGTAGATAAAAATGGAAATGTAATAATTGAGCCTAAGTATATATATCCTTTTATAGAATGTGGTGATAATTATCAAGTAATGTTACCAAATGAATATAAAGAAATTGAAAGTAAAGAAAAAATAGTTTTGTTAAAACATGGTTTAATAAATAAAAAAGGCAATGTTATAATACCAATTAAATATATAAATATGGAGGCAATGGACAGTACTGGTACATATTTTAGAGTTGCAGATAATAAAACATATAAAGCTGGAGTTATAGATAAGAATAATAATGTTATTGTTCCATTTGAATATGACTTTCTAGTAGCATCACCTGATTTAGAATTAATGGTAGAAAATGAATTTTGCAGTACATATCCAGATAATATATATCAAGTAAAAGTAGTAAATAATGATTTATATGGTGTGTATGATTTAAAATTAAAAAAAGAGATAATTAAGCCAGAATATAAATATTTAAAAATAATTGGTTATAATAGATTTTTAATTGGGAAAAGTTATGATGATTGCAATACTTTAATCAATGAAAAAAAGCAGATAGTAGAGGTGTAATATGGAACTTTATGAGAAAAATGGTAATATATTGTATATTTTAAATATTTTAAAAAAGTATAGTAATGAAGATTATGCAATATCTTCTAATAAAATAAGAGATTTAATAAAAAAAGAATATAATGTCTCAATTGATTCAAGAACTGTTAGAAGAAATATTAATTTATTAATAGAAAAATTTAACTATGATATAGAAAAGTATGAAGAAAATAAAAAAGGTTATTTTATAAGGCAAGACCCTGAGTATGAATTTGAAAAAGGCGAGTTATCAGCAATACTTAATACTTTTGCATATTCTAATTTTATACCTGAAAAGATGTCATATTCAATTATTAACAAATGTATTAATATGATGGATATTTACGAAAGAGATAAGTATAAAAATTACAAGCCATCTATTAAAAATACAAGAACAGATAATCAAGAAATTATAAAGAATATAGAAGATATTAATGAAGCTATATTTTATAAAAAGAAAATATCATTTGATTATTATAAATATGAGTTAAATGAAAATCTAGAATATGTATTAGAAAAAAGAGTAAAAACGTCACCATATAAACTTATTTATGCTTTGCAAAAATTTTATCTAATATGTTTAGATGAAGATAAAAAAGAGCTATATAGCCGTAGGTTAGATAGAATGAAGAATATAAATATTACTAATGAAAAAATATCTAGTAAGTTTGATGATAATGAAATAGATTTCTTTATAAAAAGTAATGTTAACATGTTATCAGGTGATACGGAGAAGGTAGAAATAGAGTGTGATATGTCAATGCTTGATAATGTAATTGAATTATATGGTAAAGACGTTAAATTTAGAAAAATAGACAAAAATAAATTTTATGCATCATTTTATACAACTATTAAAGGGTTTAGATATTGGTGCTTAAGAAATATAGAAACTGTTAAAGTATTATCACCAGAAAGTTTAATAAAAGATATAAAAAGAGTAATTAAGGGAGTTAAATAAATGGATATAGAATATGATTTTACAAATGATACATTGGGAAATGAAAAGATAAATAAAGAGAGTTACGATAAATATCAAAAAAAAGAACGATTTGAAAAATATTTAGAGTATAGATTATCAAGTAATAACAAAAAAGATCCTGATAACTATAGTAATAAACTTCAAGAAGTATATAAAAAGAAATGGGATAATATTTATCTAAAGACATGTAAAAAAGATAAAAATAGTGTATTTTCAGATACAATGACAAGTGTTCAAACTTTAATTTCACATTTTTATATAGAAAATAATCCAGACGAGTGGAAAAAGTATAAAGAAAAATTTGAATGTCCTAATGCGAAGTTTCCAAGTGCTATTTCCATGAATAATATGATGAGTAAAATAGAAGATTATCCAAATTTTCAAAATATTTTTCTTAAAGAAGAAAAGGAATATAAGGATATTGTAGATCTTATTAGTTTATATCATACAATAGGAAATTATATTCCTGTGCCAAGAGACTTTAATTCTTGTAGAAGCGGTCCAGGAAAATCTGCGATACATGATATGTTTGATTTAACTTTAATGAGAATTTATGAGTATTTTGTATTTAAAGAAGAAAATAAAGAGGAAGCAGCATATAATACGTTAAAAAATTTGCTACATTTAACGACTAAAAATGAGAAAAACGAAAATATTATACAAAGCACAAGATTATGGCTAAAACAATATGAAACCTTTGAAAATTTCGTTAAAAAGAATTATTTACAAGCATATGTTGAAGAAGATTATACTATTAAAAAAGAATTTACAGATATACATAATTGGAATAGTCCTTTTCCAAAGGATAAAAATTCATATTTAAAATATTTTAAGCTTTTAAAAGATGCAATTAAATCGAGAGGAAAGTTAATTTTAGAAAATTAATAGTTAGAAAATTAAACAAATTTCTTTTTAATACCATTTTTAATACCATATGTGACCACCTATCTTTTTAAAGAAGTAGAGTTATGATATACTTAAGGCAAGAAAGAAGGAATGAATATGGAAAGTTATAATTTAAAATCAAGTGACAGTTTAAAAAATATAAATTATATTAAATATAAAAAAGAAGATAATGTAGATTATTTCTTTGATGATAGTATAGGTATTATTAAAAACTTTGAAAAGTGTATAAATGACAAAAATCTTTTATTATCAGATATTCGCAGCTTAAATGAAATAACAAAATTAAAGTTAATAGGTGATAGTTATTATTTATGTAACAATATATACTTAGGTAAAGATGACTATAAAAAATATGTAAATGAATACTTTGATAAAAAAATTAATAAATTATGTGATATAAATTTATATGCTACATTAAAGCATATTGGAAAATATGATACTATTTATCAAACATATAGTAGATTATTAAAGGTTATAAAAGCAGAGAATAAAAAAATTGTTGGACCACCTATGGAGCAATTTATTTGTGGTAGGTGGAATGAAAAAGATGAAAGTAAGTATATGACTAATATAATGATACCTATAGCATAATATAATATTTTAACTTGGTACTATTGATTTTAATAGTGCCATTTTTCATAAGAATAATTTGACATAATATCATAAATATGGTATAATATAATAGTAATTATTACAAACTTTATTTTAATTAAAAGAGGAGGAAACTAAAATGAAAAGTAGAAAAAGTATATTTGTTTTTGAAGGTTGCGTGCTTGGTATCATAGTCGCAATTATTGCAGTAATTTTCGGAGCGAGAATTTCAGCTGAAAAGCATGCAATTGATGCTGAACTTCGGGTTAAGAAGTATTATGAGGATATAAAGGCTATTGAAAAAAGCAAAGTAGACTCGCTTCAATTGCTTGCCGATTCTGCAATGGCGCACACAAATTTCGAGTCAAATGTATATGCGAATATAGCTAATGCAAGAAAAGACATTGAAGATGGTGATTTCGATGAAGCCCATACAAATGTAAATACTGCATTATCAGCTATCGTTGAAGCTTATCCTACAATTCAGTCAACTGAGTTATATAAGGATTATAACAAAGCTGTTATGACATGGGAAAAAGATCTTGAAGCGTCCAGAAAAGCATATAATGATAGCATAAGAGATTATAATAAAACGTTAAGAGATCCAATAAGAAAAATCTTCTTAAATATGACAGGATATGAAAAAGTTGATTTTAAAGAACTCTCTGAAACACTTGGTGATAATTCAGATTTACCAAATATTAACTGGAACAAACAAGGGTAAGGTGAAATAACATGTATCGCATAAAAATAACATTTGGCGAGGTATTAGTATCCATTGCTATAGCACTTGCTATGATAGCTATTGGGCTATTTATTTCAAATAAAATTGTTATTTCTATGAAAACAAGTAATGAAAAGTATAGCTCTGCTGTTAAATACGAAGAAGATGAACAGGAACTCTTTAAGTATGCAATGGAGACAAATGTTGGTATGTCTATAGTGCATGGCAAATTTGAAGCAATTGATACTGTTTCTTTAGATGAGCTTGCAACTAATTACATGTATATAGTGTGTAAAAAGGAGAAGTACGTTGAAAAGACAAGAACTGTAACATATGAAGATTCAGAAGGAAATACTCATACTAGAATAGAAACCTATGAAGAATGGGACTATTGTGGTAGTAATACCTATAAAAATGAGAAAGTTAAATTTATGGGGATACCTTTTGATACAGCTAAATTTGATTTTTCTTCATATTGTGTAAGTTTAAAACTTGACTCGAAAAACATAGCTCCTAAATATGCTAATAATGTAATTGGGAATTACTATTATGATAGGGTAAAAGATACTTGGTTTGGTACTAGCAAGACAGGTGATTTATTAGGAAATGTACGGTATAGTTATAAAATAATCCCTTTAAGTTTTAGTGGTACAGTATTTGTAAACTTAAGAGATGACAGTATATATCCTGTGGATGAATCAGTTATAAAAGTGCATAACAAAAGTATTGCATCATATCTTGAGTCAGTTGAAAGCTCAATTAATAGTGCTAATATAGCATTTTGGTTTTTTTGGATATTATTTACTATGGGTTTGATTGTTTTATTTGTATATCAAAGAAATAAGTGGCTTGATATGTAAATATAAAAGGAGTAACTAGAATAATTTTTCTAGTTATTCTTTTTTTAAAATAAAAAATATTTTGGACAAAATAGTAATAAATAATTAAATCTGTGAATATATAATAATAGATAAACTGTAGATAAAATAAAGAGGTGAAGAAAATGGAAGATAAAAAAATATCAAAAATAGTTACAAATCAAAATATAATTATGGAAAATAGAGAAAAAATATCAGTCACAGGTGTAATTGATATCCATAGTTTTGATGATGAACTTGTTCTTGCACAGACAGATCTTGGTATATTAACTATAAAAGGTGATGATTTAAAGATGAATAAGTTAAATCTTGAAAATAATGAGCTTATAGTTGAAGGGCAAATAATTGCTGTTGCATATAGTGATACAAACCAAGCTAAGAAATCAGGATTTATGAATAAATTATTTAAATAGTTAAAGGGAAGTATTATACTCATGATTAATCAATTACTTGATTTTATAGGGTTTGTTATTATCGGTATTGTAATAGCTGTAATATTTGATTTTTTTAGAGCATTAAGAAAAATAAAAAAAATTCCACCCCTTATAGTAGTAATACAAGACATTATATATTTCATAATTGCAACATTAATAATAATGTATGGCGTTATAAAAATATTAGATACAAATATGAGGTTTTATATTTTTTTAGCAATAATACTTGGCTGCTTTATACATTTTTCATTTCTAAGCAAATACGCTATTAAACTATACATAATTTTATTTAAAGCATCTAAAAGTATAGTAGATTTTTTTGTATTACCATTGTATTTAAATATATATGTTGTTGCTAGAATATGTATATTTATGAAAAAAATAGTAAAAAAATGTTGCAAAAAGTTTTTTTATGTGATAACATTTATTACAGAATCACTAAAGAAAAGAAAAAATAAAGTAAAAAAACGAAAGAAGAAGGTATTAAATTATGAGGAAAGCATATAATGCTTCAAACAAAGTTGTAAGAAAAAAAAGGAAGAAAATAAGACTATTTAATGTAGTTGTATTTGCTTTTATTGTGTATTTTGTATACACAGTTTGTGAGCAACAAATAAAAATAAATAGTTATAATTCTAAAATAGAAACATATAAGGCAGATATTGACTCTAAAGCCAAATTAGTTAGTTATTATGATAATCAAAAAACTAATATAGAAACTGATGAGTATATAGAAGATGTTGCAAGAGATACACTTGGTTATGTTAAGCCTTATGAAAAGATATTTATAGATGCTAATAAGTAAATATAAAATAGAGCTAGTTTCAATTAGCTCTATTTTTTGTAAAAATAAATGTGAAACAAAATAAGTAAAAAATGTAAAAAAATGTTTCACATTTTTTTTATAAAAGTGCTATAAACTATAAATTGAAAAAAATCATAAAATATGGTATAATAACATTATAGATTTATCTTAGAAATTATAATAATTTATAAAGGGGGACTTTTTAATGATAAAAGTAAAGTCAATTAATGTATTTGAACTTGATTTACCACTTAATAGTTTCAAAATGGTGTTAAAAAGAAATAATAAACAAAGACGGCAATTAAGAGATTTTGAAAAAAATTATGGCGTTGATTCATCACTTGCTTGTAGGACAAGTGGGAGTTCATATATGTTCTATGATAATGTAGCATATGTTAATGTACCTTATGAGTTAAAAAGTACGTGGATAAGATTATATAAAAATTATGTAAGGTCATCATTAAAATACAAGCTTATGATAATAGTTGTAATGTTATCTAATATTTCAATATTTAAGTAAATAAGATAAGCTATCTAAAAATTAATTTTTTAGGTAGCTTAATTTATATAAATATATATTTAAAGTTTAATAATTTGTATAAAACTACATGTAATACGTAAGAAGTAAAATTTAAAAAATAAATAACTACACAGTTTTATCTTTAAAATATTTATCATCTTTATACTTTATTGCTAATAATAAAATTAGTAAACAGAAAAATGATTCTAGAGATGTTTCAAAAATTAGCATAAAATCCTTACTATATAAAACAGCATATAATGTATATGATAAACTACTTATTACCCATAGAATACAAGAGTTAATACTTAAATCGTTTGATTTCTTTGTCCTTATTAATTTTATAGTTTGTGGTAAATAAGAAATCATTGTGCATAATGATACTATTCCTAATAATATATTTCCTAACATTTTTTTAATCACCTTTATTTATTCTATATCAAATTATTGTTAATTGCAATTTTTTAATATATTTATATTTCAAGCCTTTTTAAAGTAAAAAAATGTTATTATATAATAAATTATATAACAACATCCATATTGGTGCGGGTAAAAGGACTTGAACCTTCACGTCGTGAGACACCGGATTCTAAGTCCGGCGCGTCTGCCAATTCCGCCATACCCGCAAGTAAATAATAATTTTAAATACTTATATATAATAACATAGTATTTTTTGTTTGTCAATAGTTGTATTAGAAAAAAATATAGAAATTGTGTAGAAGTAACATAGTAAATTTGTTTTGTATAAATAAGTTATAATATGTAAAAAAACGTTGTAAATTATACTTTTACATATTGCTTTTAATTTTTGTTTTTGATATACTATATATTAAATAAGATGTTGAAGTTATATATGAGAGGTTGTTTTAAAATGGATAATAAAATGTACAATTTAACGTTCCCACAACAAAATATATTATTTATGGAAAAATTTAATGAGAATAGTTCAGTTAATGTTATAACTGGATTAATTAACATACAAAAAGATTTTAATATAGATTTGTGCAAAAAAGCAATAAATGAAGTAATAGAAAAAAATATTGCTATGAGAACAAGACTTGTAGAACAAGAAAATGAATATATGCAATATTATGAAGAATACAAATATGAGGAGATTGAAGTAGTTGATATGTCATCATTATCTAATGAGGAAATTAGAGAATATATTGATGGCTTAGCTTCACAATCTCTTTTTTCATTAAATAGTAAACTATATGATTTTAAAATATTAAAATACACAAATAATACAGGTAGTATTTTTATGAGGATACACCATATAATTTCTGATGCATGGTCATGTAGTAAAATTGGTACGTATATTATACAAGTACTTGAAAGTTATAATGAGGATGTAGAAGTAGAAAATTTACCAAGTTATTTAGAATATATAGCAAGTGAAAATGAGTATAAAAACTCTGATAAATATATAAAAGATGAAGAATTTTGGAAAGATTATTTAAATGGAATAAATGAAACTGTATCAATAAAAGAACAGACACCTTTAACTTCACACAAAGCAAAAAGATATTCTGTAAGACTTGATGAAAAAATAAATAGTAATATTATTAGTTATTGCAAGGAAAATAGACTATCACCTTATGCGTTGTTTTTATCTGCACTTTCAACATATATTTATAGGATAAAGGATAAAAATGATTTTGTACTTGGTACACCAGTACTTAACAGAGCTAATTTTAAAGAGAAAAAAATGCTTGGAATGTTTGTATCGACTTTGCCACTTAGGATAAAGTTAGAAGAAGGCGAAAATTTCCTAAGCTTAACACAAAAAATTTCAAGAGATACTTTAAGTGTATTTAGACATCAAAAATATCCATATATGAAAACTTTAGAAAGTATTAGACAAAACAGTGATATAAAAGGTAATTTGTATAATATAGTACTTTCATATCAAAATGCTAGAACAAATATAGTTGATGAAAAAAAATATAGTACAAGTTGGGCGTTTTCAAATTCTTTAGAAGATGAACTTCAAATTCATATTATGGATATGGATGATACAGGTATTTTAAATATAAATTATGATTATAAAACAGATTTATATAAAGATATAGAAATAGAATATTTGCATACAAGATTACTAGCTATAATAGAAAACGCTATAGAAAATAAAGATATTGATATAGAAAATATTAGGATAATTAGTAGGGAAGAAGAAAGTAAAATACTTAATGAATTTAACGATACATATAAAGAATATCCTAAAGATAAAACAGTTATAGAACTTTTTGAAGAACAAGTTAGAAAAACTCCTGATAATATTGCACTTGTTTTTGAAAATAAAACTATGACTTATAAAGAATTAAATGAAAAAGCAGATAAAGTTGCACATTATATAATAAATATATTAAAGCTTAAAGATCAAAGTGTAGTTAGTATTTTTATGGATAAATCTATAGAAATTATAATAACTATTTTGGGAATTTTAAAAGCAAATTGTATTTATTTACCTTTAGAAAAAACATATCCTAAAGATAGAATAAATTATATTATAAATAATTCTTCTAGTTCTTTAATTATAACAGATGTTGATGAATGCAGTTTAAAAGGAGCTAAAAATATAAATGCTGATATTCTTAACAGTGCATCTGAAACTAGAAGAATAGAAAAATCACACAAAGTAGAAGATAGTGTTTATATAATGTATACATCTGGAACAACAGGAGAACCTAAAGGTGTTGAAGTTACAAATCGTAATATAGTTAGACTTGTAAAAAATACAAATTATATATCATTTAAAGATGGTGACAGAATAGTACAAACTGGTTCAATAGGTTTTGATGCATCAACATTAGAAATTTGGGGAGCTTTATTAAATGGATTAACTTTATATCTTATATCAAAAGAAAAGTTACTAAACCCTAGTACATTTGAAGATTTTATTATAGCAAGTAAAATATCTGTAATGTGGTTAACAGCACCTTTATTTAATAAAATGGTTGATTATAATGTATCTATGTTTAATAACCTTAGAGTTTTATTAATAGGTGGAGATGTGCTTTCAGTAAAACATGTAAATAAGCTTTTAGATAGATGTAAAAATGTTCAATTAATAAATGGTTATGGACCTACTGAAAATACAACTTTTTCTTGTTGCTTTAATATAAAGAGTAAATATACTGATAGTATTCCTATTGGAAAACCAATTTCAAATAGTAAATGCTATATTGTTGATAAAAAATATAGGTTACTTCCAATATTTGTAGAAGGCGAATTACTAGTTAGTGGTGATGGAGTTGCAAAAGGATATTTTAAAGATGATATAAGAACTGCAAAAAGTTTTATAAAAGATCCATTTGATAATTCTATGAAAGCATATAAAACAGGAGATAATGCGTATTTTTTGCAAGATGGAAATGTAAAATTTGCAGGCAGAATTGATAGTCAGATAAAAATAAGAGGCTTTAGAATAGAATTAGATGAGATAAAAAATACAGCATTAAAAAATAAAAAGATTAATGATTGTTATGTAACAGTTATTAATAATGGGGAAAGTAAAGATATTATATTACTTTATACATCAATATTAAATTTGGACGTAGACGAAATAAAAGATTTTTTGAAAAAAGAGCTACCATATTATATGATACCAAAGTATATATTTAAAATATCTAATATACCTCTTAATAAAAACGGAAAAGTAGATAAAAACGAAATAGAGAAATTAATACCTAAAAGATATAATGTATTAGAAAAAAAAGAAACTAATTATGTTGGTATTTACAAAGAAATATATGATTTATTTTGTGATGTATTAAAAAGGAAGGATATTTTACCTGATGATAATTTTTTTGAAATAGGAGGAGACTCTTTACTTGCAATTGACTTAGTTACAAAAGCTATTTCAAAAAATATTTCACTAACATATAATGAACTGTATAAAAATCCAACTATAAATCAATTAGGTGGTATATTTGATAAAACAAGAAAAAATATCTCTATATCTGAAGAGATAGAAACATTAGATTATACTAATATTGATAACTTGTTAAAGAATAATCAAATAGATGAAAGCCTAAGTAATAATGAAAAATTAGGAAATGTACTACTTACTGGAGTTACAGGTTTTTTAGGTGCACATATTTTAGATGAATATATGAAACAAGAAACCGGAACAATTTATTGTTTAGTAAGAACTAAAAATGGGGTAACAGCAGAGCAAAGATTAAAACAAAGATTAAATTTCTTCTTTGGAAATAAATATGATAATGAATTTGGAAAAAGAATAGTTATAATACAAGGAGATATGAATTCTTCTAAAATAATTAATAATGAAGTAGACTATGAAATTGTAAAAAGTAAAGTTGATACCATTATTAACTCAGCAGCCAATGTTAGACATTTTGGAAATATAGAAAAATTTAGAAAAGTAAATGAATATGCAGTAAAAAATATTATAAAATTTTGTATAGAAAATAATAAAAAATTAATTCATATATCTACACTTAGTGTATCAGGTAATATACTTGAAACTGGTCAAGTAGAACAAGTAAATATATTACCAAATACAAAGTATTGTGAAGAAAATTTATATATTAAACAAAACTTAGATAATGTATATGCTTTTACAAAATTTATGGGAGAAAAATATGTTTTAGAAGCTATTGCAGAGAATAAACTTAATGGTAAAATAATGAGAATGGGTAATTTAACAGGAAGAATGTATGATGGTAAGTTTCAACCAAATGTTGAAGAAAATGCATTCGCTAATCGATTAAAAACATTTATAACATTAAATGTAATACCTACTAATTTACTTGACTTTTATTTAGAGTTTACTCCTATTGATTTTGCAGCGAAAGCAGTTATAACTCTTTCAAAAACTAATAGTAAATATTCAGTATTTCACATATTTAACCATAAGCACGTACAAATGGTAGATGCTTTAAAAGCTTTTAAGAGTTTTGGAATTAATTTACAAGAAATTACAAAAGAAGAAATGACAAAGCTTATAACAGATTTTAGTAGAGATCCTGAAAAAGCAAATCAAATTAATGGTATAATATTAGATGTAAATAAAAACAAAGAAATAGAATATAAACCAAATATTATAGTAAAATCTGACTTTACTATTAAATTATTAAAAAGTATGGGATTTGAATGGCCTATAATTAATGAAGAATATATACATAGATATTTAAATTACTTAATTCAAATAGGATTCTTAAAAGATATAAAAAGGGGGTAAATGTTATATGTTAACTATTTATTTATGTGCTTTAATAATATCTTTAATTATTATGTTATTTATGTTAAATAGATTAAGTGAGAAGTATAGTAGTAATAATATATATAAATATTTTTTCTGTTTTGATATTACTTTAGTTATACATATATTTGGTTTAATATTGCAAATATTGTTTTATAATACAAGTATTCCCCCAATTTATTTTGACTATATAACATATATTGGAGCATCATTTTCACCAATATTTTTGCTTTTTATATCTCTTGCATATAATAATAATTTAAAGTATATTAAAAAATTAAAAATATTGTATGTTTTACCTTTTATATTTTTAGCATTTTTATTTACAAATGATTTACATCATTTATTTTATATAAAATATTCAATATATTTAAGTGAAACAGTATATGGACCTGTATTAATTATGTATGCTTTGTATTCATATTCACTATTTATTATTTCTATGTTACTTATGATTATAACAAGTATAAAAAGGTCAGGATTCTTTTCTAAGCAAACAATGCTTATTGTAATTGGAATGACTATGCCTACACTTTCAAATTGTATTGGATTATTTAAAATCCTACCTGTTACTATATATGTTATGCCGATTATGTTTATATTTACTTCAATTTGTTGCTCTATATCGATATTTAAATTTAAAGCATTAAATATAACGCCTGTTGCATTTAAAACAGTTATAAATACAATGTCAGATGCTTTTGTAGTAATATCAGATGACGGAACTATTGTAGATATGAACAAAACATTTGAAGAAAAATTTTCAAATATTTTTGCTATGTCAAAAGATGATAATTTATTTAAGATAATTGAAAAAAGCAAAACAATTAATTTAAGTAAATTAAAAGATAATATAGAAAGAACTCGTAAGACAGGAGAGATAGTAACAGATGAATATCACTTTGTCGCAAAAGGAAACGATAAATATTTTGAAGTAGATATACATCCAATTTCGGCCAAATCAAATTCTAAAGAATATATAGGAACACTATTACTACTTAAAGATATAACGCAGCATAAAGAGGATATAAAACAGATAGAAGAAAAGCAGGATATAATCGTAAAACAAGGACAACTAGTATCAATTGGTGAGCTTGCAGGAGGAGTAGCACATGATATAAACACACCAATATCTGCTATAAAAACTGGAATTGTAATGTTAAATCAGATGGATAAAGATAGGTCTGATGATGAAAAAGAGATACTTCAAAGAATGGATAATTGTGCTACAAAAATAATTAATATAGTAAATAGTATGAGAAACCAAATTAGAAACTTAGGTGGAGATACAAATGTAAAATTTAAGATAAGTGAAGTTGTAAATGATGTAAAGATAATAACTTATCACGAAGTAGCAAAAAATAATTCAGAGGTAATTGTTAATATAAATGATGACTTAGAGATAAATGGAGATCCTACTAAACTTGGACAAGTACTTACAAATTTAGTAGTAAATGCTGCCCAAGCATATGGAGAAGATAAAGGTGGTAAAGTAGAGGTAACTGTTGAAAAAGCACCTAAGAAGAAGGCTATAATTAAAGTAACAGATTATGCTGGTGGTCTTGATCCAAGTATAACACCATATATATTTAAAAATATATTAACAACTAAAGGTACTTTTGGTACTGGACTTGGACTATATTTAGCTTATTCAGTAATAAAAGGTAACTTTAATGGAGATATAACTTTTGAAACAGAGCAGGGAGAAGGAACAACATTTTATATTACAATTCCAATAAGTTAGAAAAAAATAAATAGGAAGAACTTACAAAATAGGTTCTTTCTATTTATTTTATACATTTTTCATACATATATCTTTTATAGGGCATATATCGCAGTTTGGCTTTCTTGCAATGCAAATTGCTCTACCATGATATACAAAAATATGATTTATCTTACTCCAATATTTTTTTGGTATAATTAAAGTTAGATCTTTTTCAATATTTTCAGGAGTATTAGCATTTGAAAGCCCAATTTTTCTTGAAATCCTTGTAACATGTGTATCTACTGCAATACCAACGGTATTTTTAAAACATTCTTGCAAGATAATGTTAGATGACTTTCTTCCAATGCCACAAAGCGTACATAAATCTTCCATAGTATTAGGAACATTACCATTATAATTATTAACTATAATATTAGCAGTTTTTGATATATTTAAAGCTTTATTTTTGTAGAAACCACAAGGTTTAATTATTTCTTCAATATCGGATATAGGAGCTTTAGCTAGTTCATATACATTTTTATACTTGTTAAATAATATAGGTATAATTTTATTAACTCTTTCATCTGTACATTGTGCAGCAAGTATTAAGGCTACAACAAGTTCAATAGGGGAGTTATAGTCTAAACTACATTTAGCATCTTTATAGTAATCTTCAAGTATATTTATCATTTCATTTATTTTATTTTTACTAAGTTTATTATATTTAGTTTTTACTTTTTCTTTTCCCATAAAAATCACCAACTATTAAAAAAAATCATAATATATAATAAATATTTTATAATATTTTTATAAGTTTGTCAAAAAAAGGAGGAAGTATGTTTAGAGGAGCTTTTAGAAAAACAATAGGACTATTTTTACTTGCCTTAGGACTAGGAGTAGGACTTAGCGTAGTTCTTCCTATCTGGGGCTGGATTGCAATAGTTGCAATAGCCGTTGTTATAATTGGAATATCTTGGCTATTTTGCTAGAAGGAGGTAAAGTTATGAAGATTGTAGTATATCAACCGGGTAAATTTATGAGAATGATTTTAAGAACTATTTTTAAAGTTTAAATACATAAAAAAGCAGGTAATAAAAATACCCGCTTTTTATATAGCTCTTTGAACTTTACCACTTTTTAAACATTTAGTGCATACATTCATTTTTTTAACTGTACCATTATCATTTACTTTTACTTTTTGAACATTAGGTTTAAAAGTTCTAGCAGTTCTTCTATGTGAGTGACTCACTTGTAGAGAAAACTCAACTTCTTTATCACATATTTCACATTTTGCCATAATAAAACCCTCCTTTTTTGTTTTAATGAACTAATTACTAATATATTTTAACATAAAATATATTAATAATCAAGTAAAATCATATAATTTATAAAAAACATAAGCAAAAAGCTTATGTTTTTTAGTATATTATATCTTAATAATTGTACCTGTTGCTTGGCTTGTTAAACGTTTATCTGTATCTTTATTTGGGAATCCACCACTTAATACAACAGTATCATTTTCTTTTAAATAACCTTTTTCTTTTAGTATTTCAATACCTTGATTTAATATTTTATCAAAGTCATGAACACCAGGAATAAGTACTGCAGTAACACCGAATTCAACTGCAAATTGTCTATATGTTTTTTCATTAGCTGTTATAACATATATAGGACAAGCAGGTTTAAAACTTGAAAGAAGTGATGGTGTTACACCATGTTCTGAAACAGCAATGATTGCATCTGCATTTGAGAACATAGCAGAACATACTACAGAGAAATTAGATTGTTTTTTAAATTCATAATCATTTATTATATCTATTTTTTCAAATGTAGTTAATTTTTCTATATTCTTCTTCTTAAATCTTTTCCAATATAAAATATTTTTTTCGCTTGCTTCTAATATTTTTGCCATTGTCTTTACAGCTTCAATAGGGTAGTCACCTTGTGCAGACTCACCAGAAAGCATAGTAGCAGATGTACCGTCATATACTGCATTTGCAACATCAGAAACCTCAGCTCTTGTTGGTCTAGGATTTTTTTGCATAGATTCAAGCATTTGTGTAGCTGTAATAACAGGTTTACCAGCAGCTACTGTCTTTTTAATCATCATTTTTTGAGCAGCTGGAACATCTTCTTCTGGTATTTCAACACCTAAATCACCACGAGCAACCATAATACCATCAGAAACTTTTAGTATTTCATCAAAGTTATCTAATCCTTCTTGATTTTCTATTTTAGATATTATTTTTATTTTTTCTCCACCTAAACTATCTAGATATTCTCTCATATCTATAACATCTTGTGGTTTACGAATAAATGAAGCAGCAATAAAATCAATATCATTTTCAACTGCAAATTTTAAGTCAGCTTTATCTTTTTCTGTCATAGCGGCAAGTTGTAGTTTAGCACCTGGAACATTAATTCCTCTTTTTCCTCTTAAAAGACCACTATTTTGTAAAGTACATTCTATTTCTGTACCATCTATTTTATCAACAACAACATCAATAAGACCATCATCAATTAATATGTGTGAACCAACAGATATATCATTAGGAAGCCCTTTATATGTAATACCTAAAGTTTTATCATCTCCTTTAATATCTCTTGTTGTCAAAGTAACTTTTTCACCTTTATTAAATTGATGTTTTTCATCATCAGCAAAATCAGTTGTTCTAATTTCTGGTCCTTTAGTATCAAGCATAAAAGCAACATTTGTACCAAGTTTTTTGTTAAGTTCTCTTAATGTTTTAACTTTAGCAAATTGCTCAGCATGGTCACCATGAGAAAAGTTCATTCTCATTACATTCATACCTGATTTTATTAATTCTTCAAAGATTTCAGGGTCTTGACTTGAAGGCCCAATTGTACATACTATTTTTGTTTTTTTCATAAAATTTCACTCCCTCGTAAATAACATAAATAAAACATATAATACTAAATATTATATGTATAATTTTGCATATTGCACATATTAGTATATCTTTTTTTTATAATCTTGTCAATCAATTTTTAGAAATTTAATAAAAAAACGACAAAATTCTCTAATTTACTATTTTATAAACATTATTTTTAATATATATAATATTGACTTTTAAAAAGTTATATTATACAATGAAAATCAAGAAAAGTAGGAGTTAGTATGAAAGATTATTATGAGATATTAGAGGTAAATAACAAAGCATCACTTGATACTATAAAAAAAGTATTTAAAATGCAAATTAAAAAATATCATCCAGATACTGTTACACAAGAAGATAAAGCTTTTGCAGAAAATAAAGTTAAAGAATTAAATGAAGCTTATGATGTATTATCTGACGAAGTTAAGCGTAAAGAATATGATGAAAAATTAAAAAATGAAGGTTCGTTAAGTGAAAGTGAACAATTACTTAGAAAGCAAATTGAAGAACTAAAAAATAAATTATATGAGAAAGAGCAAATAATAGACCATTTTTTAGGTGGTATGGATCTATCAGAATATGAAAATAGCATGAATAATACTCATGAAAAATTCAAGTATGATGATGTAAAAAACTATGATGAAGTTAGTGAGCATACAGATCAAACAGAGTATACTTATCATGATAATCCTAAAAATACATTTGAAAAAATTCAAAATTTCTATAACCCGAATAGACCATCAAAAAGTATATCTGAAGGTTATATTCATACATTCTTAGTATTTATTACAAAAATAATTGGAATAATTATAGCGTGTTTATTATTTTTCTTACTAGTTTCGATTTTTACTGGTACTAATGTTTTTGAAATTATATATAGGGTATTTTTTAAATAAAAAAAAAGATATAGTTAGTATAATATTTACTTTCTATATCTTTTTTGGCTAGTGAATTTTACATCACTAGTAATATATATTTAATACTATAGTATAATGCAAATTAGTCCGCCACTACCTTCGTTTATTATTTTTTGTAGAGTTTCTTGTAGTTTCATTTGTGCCTCATCTGGCATACGATAAAGTTTGTTATGAAGTCCCTCATTTACTAGTTCATGAAGTGATTTTCCAAATATATTAGATTGCCAAATTTTCTTAGGATCATTTTCAAATTCACTTAGTAGGTATTTAACTAAATCTTCAGACTGTTTTTCACTTCCAACAATAGGTGAGACTTCGGTTTCTATGTCTGCGCGGATCATGTGTATTGATGGAGCACTGGCCTTTAATTTAACACCGTATTTATTACCTTGTTTAACTATTTCAGGTTCTTCAAGTGTTAATTCATCCATTTGAGGAGTAACAATTCCATAACCTTTTATTCTAACTTCTTCAAGAGCTATAGCAATTTTATCATACTCTTGTTTAGTTTTAGAAAAGTCTTTAAGTAATTCAAATATATCTTTATCTGAATTAATATCAAAATTAGACATTTCAGTTAATATTTTATAGAATATTGTCTTACTTATATCCATTCTAACTTTTATTGTACCATCTTCCATTTTAGCAGTATCTACAGAAATATTATCAAATATATCATTTTCAGCAGAAATTTTATTAATTAAATCTTGTATTTCTCTTAATGAATAATTTTCCTCAAAACTTTCTTTGATAATATTTATAATATCTTGTTTTAGCCAATGGTTAAAATCAAGTATACTAAACCAATCAGGAAGTTTAAAGCCAATTTCAGTTACAGGGAATTCTTCAAGTACTCTTTCAAATACTTCACCAAGTTCTTTTTCACCCATATTAGCTATATCCATAGGAAGTACAGAAGCATTATGTTTTTGCTCTAGTTCTAATGCTAAACTTCTTGTTTCTTCGCTATCTGGATGAATAGAATTAAGTAAAACTACAAATGGTTTATCTAATTCTTTAAGTTCAGATATAACTCTAGTTTCTGCATCAACATATGAATCTCTATCAATATCAGTTATACTTCCATCAGTTGTAACTACTATACCAATAGTTGAATGATCTTTTATAACTTTCTCTGTACCTATTTCAGCAGCCTTTGAAAATGGTAATTCTTCATCTGACCATGGAGTTCTTACCATTCTTGGCATATCGTCTTCCATATGTCCAACAGCACCATTTACTAGATAACCTACGCAATCTACTAATCTTGTTTTAAACTTAACATTATTATCAAGAGTAATTTCAACTGATTCATTTGGTACAAATTTAGGCTCTGTAGTCATTATAGTTTTACCTGCTGAACTTTGTGGAAGTTCGTCTTTAGCTCTATCTCTTTTATAGTCATTATCTATATTTGGTATAACGAAATTTTCCATGAAATTTTTAATAAATGTAGATTTTCCTGTTCTAACTGGTCCTACTACTCCAATATATATATCACCATTTGTTCTTGTTGATATATCTTTATAAATATCTTCTTTTTTCATCTTATACCTCCACGTTATAATTTTCTTAATACCAATATATTAACTTTATTTCTTTTTATGCAAATAAATGTAACATTTTTAAATAAGTTGCATTTAAATAATATTCTTTAATTATTTTTTATGTTGTATAAGTTGATAAAAAAGTATATTAAATAAAAGGATAGAATATATTATTTAGTATAAAATATCTTTACATATTTTACTGTCTATGTTATAATTATTTAGTAATAAAAAAAGAGGAGTGAGTATATTTTGTTTAACATATTTTCAAGAGAAGGTTTAATTTCTTTTTTATATTTTTTACCAGTTTTACTTGTATGTTTATCAATACATGAATATGCACATGCATTTGTAGCATATAAACTAGGTGATAAAAGCCAAAAAGCATATGGAAGAATGACAATGAATCCGTTTGCACATATAGATATATGGGGCTTTATATGTATTGCATTACTTGGTTTTGGTTGGGGTAAACCTGTTATAGTTGATGATAGAAATTTTAAAAATAGAGCTAGAGGAAATATGCTAACTGCACTTGCAGGACCAGTTGCAAATTTTATATTAGCAATTATATTTACAATTATACTTAAAATATGTATGATGACTGGAGTTGTTGATATGGCTATTTCTACTACTACTGGAAATATACTTACTAATATGCTAGTTTTAGGTATACAATTTAATGTAGTATTTTTCATATTTAATATGTTACCAATACCACCTTTTGATGGGTCAAAAGTTTTATTTTACTTTTTACCTACAAAGTTTAAAGGTATAATGTACTCTTTAGAAAAGTATTCTTTTTATATTATACTTATATTTTTAATAACAGGAATAGGTGGATATATAATAACACCTATTGTAAATCTAACTCTTAGATTACTTAATTTAATTTTATTTTTATAGGAGATAAATTAATATGTTGGGGTTAACAATTGAATCAAGCTGTGATGAAACATCAGTTGCTATACTTAAAGATAATAGAGAAGTTCTTTCAAATATAGTATCAACTCAAATAGAAATACATAAAGAATATGGTGGTGTAGTTCCAGAAATTGCATCTCGTAAGCATTTAACTAATATATCATATGTTGTAAATGAAGCAATGAAAGAGGCTGGTATTAGTTTTAAAGATTTAGACTATATAGGAGTTACACATGGTCCAGGTCTAATAGGTGCTTTACTTGTAGGTGTATCATATGCTAAATCACTTGCTTATGCATTAAATATACCAATAGTTCCAACACATCATATTGAAGGTCATATTGCAGCAAATTATATAACACATAAAGATTTAAAACCACCATTTATTGCACTTGTTGTATCAGGGGGACATTCTCATATTATATTTGTAAAAGATTATACAGAGTTTGAAATACTTGGCAAAACAAGGGATGATGCTGTTGGTGAAGCATTTGATAAAGTAGCAAGAACTTTAGGACTTGGCTATCCAGGTGGACCTGAGATAAGTAAATGTGCAGAAAGTGGACAAGCTACATATATACTTCCAAAAACTAAATTTGAAAATTACGATTTTAGTTTTAGTGGTATAAAAACAGCGGTAATAAATATTGCACATAAAGAAGGAAAAAAATTAAATATTGCTAATATGTGTGCTTCATTTGAGCAAACTGTATGTGAAGAACTTGTAGAAAATACAATTAAGGTAATGAAAGAAAAAAATATAACAAAAGTAGTTTTAGCAGGTGGTGTATCTGCAAATAGATTACTTAGAAAAATGTTAGAAGAAGAAGCAAAAAAGAATAATTTTGTAGCATATATGCCTGATTTAAAATACTGTACAGATAATGCAGCTATGGTAGCTTGTGCTGCATACTATAACTTTATCAATAACAAAGCATATAATATAAAAGATAAACTAGACTTAAATGCAAAGGCAAATTTAAAAATTGGTGAATAAATTATATAGGTAGGAGATGAGTATTAATTTGAGTATATTTGCGATATCTGACCTGCATTTATCTTTTGGTGTAGATAAACCTATGAATATATTTGGTAAGACTTGGCAAGATTATGAAAAAAAAATAGAAAAAAACTGGAGAGAAATAGTAAAACCTGATGATATAGTAATAATTCCAGGAGATATATCTTGGGGAATGACTTTAACTGAAACTTTACCAGACTTTAAGTATATAAACGACTTGCCAGGTAAGAAAATTATATTAAGAGGAAATCACGATTATTATTTTTCTACTAAGACAAAACTTGAAAATTTTTTAAAGCAAAATAATTTAGATACTATTTCTATTCTGCACAATAATGCTATTGATATAGGAAAGTATATACTTTGTGGAACAAGAGGTTGGGGAAATACAGAAGGCTCTGATAAAGCACTTGATAAAAAGATAATAGAAAGAGAAAAGATAAGGCTTAGATTATCTCTTGATGAAGGCAAAAAATTGCAAGAGAAAAATAATAAAGATATAATCGTAGCTATGCATTTTCCACCGTTTATATCAAATTATCAAGAAATATTACAAGAGTATAATGTTAAAAAATGTATATATGGTCATTTACATCGGATACGGACATTTTATGGTTAAAGAAGGAATAATTAATAATGTAGAATATATAATGGTATCATGTGACTATACAAAGTTTAAATTAATAAAATTAGCATAAAATATATTGCAAAATATAAAATAAAATGTTACAATAATAAATGTTAGTTATTGTAACAATATATAGGGGCATCGTATAATGGTTAATATAGAAGTCTCCAAAACTTTTGATGAGGGTTCGATTCCTTCTGCCCCTGCCAATAGAAAAAAAGAAGAAATGTACTTCTTTTTTTTTTATACTTGATATTTTGAATATACAGTGGTATAATCTTGTCATAATTAGTTTTTTAATACCTTAATAATTATGCAAGGAGGAATATCTATGTTTAATTTACCAGTAAAACTAGCAGATGAGTTCGAGGCAGATTTTGAAAATCATACTTTAGGTAATCAAAAAATATATAGATTACATTATATTAATTATTACAGAACAGAGGATAATACAAGCAAATATAGGACTGTTGATTGGCCCTTTGATTTATTTACGCTACCAAATGGGATGAGTCGTGAGGATGCATTTAAAGTTTTATCTTATTTAACTGATTATATTGAAAGTACTCAAAATATAAAGCCATGTTCATATAAAAGTGTTGCAACTTTAAATTCAATTTTAGATTTACAACAATTAGGTTTTAAAAAACTAAATAAAAATGTAAATGTATCTGAAGAAGAAATAATAGATTTATGGACAGTTGAAGGCAGAGTAGCTCTTTTTAAAAAGAGTAAGTATTATTTAGGTTATTATGAATGGTATTTTGAATCTATTTCTTTAGAAGAAGTACAAAGTATATACAAAAAAATTGGTAAGAACTATAATGATATGATAATAAATAGCGTTTTATAATTTTGTAAAGCAAGAAATAATATATAGTTAAAATATAAAAATAGATTGGAGTAAAAAAATGGAACATATAATGAGACTTGATGTAGAGCCATTTAATCTTATAAAAAATGGTAAGAAAAAAGTAGAGTATAGACTAAATGATGAAAAAAGGCAAAAAATAAAAGTAGGAGATACTATAACTTTTATAAAAAGACCACTTGAAGATGAAAGCATAAAAGTTAAAGTAACAGATTTAAAACATTATAATACTTTACTTGATATGTATAGTGATACTTTTGATATGTATCTATATAAAAAGTATAAAACACCAGAAGATGCAGTTAAAGATACTACATATTATTCAGCTGAGGATATAAGTAAATATGGATGCTTAGGTATTTTTATCGAATTAATATAATTAAAAAATGATGAGATAGTTAATTCTATTTCATCTTTTTTTATATATAAAAATCATGCATATTCTCAAACATAAAATAAATACATAATTAAAATTTACACTTATGTTACATTATAAAGTAATGAGCTTATGTAGTTAAAAAACCTTGTAAAATTACAGCTGAAAATACTGTAAAAAAATGTCAAAATTTTTTTAAATTTTTTATAAAAAAAGTGTTGACACATATTTTTTTTAGTGCTATAATCAAACTAGTTAAAAACACAACATATTGTGTTTAAGAGAAAGGATGTATACAAGGGGTGGTATTATTATGATAACTAAGATCCTTAAAAGAGACGGTAGAATGGTACCTTTTAATATTGAGAAAATTTCAAATGCAATTTATCAAGCAGCAGTTTCTGTTGGAGGAGAAAATTACAAAGAAGCACAAGAACTTGCAAGTAAAGTTTGCGATTACTTAGAAAAAGAATTAAAAGTTGAATATCCATCAGTAGAACAAGTTCAAGATGCTGTTGAAAAAGTTTTAATAGAAGAAGGACACGCAGCAACTGCCAAAGCATATATTTTATATAGAGCTGAAAGAACTCAAAAAAGAGAAATGAACTCTGAGATAATGAAAATATATGAACAATTAACATTTAAAGATGCAAAAGATAGTAATGTAAAAAGAGAAAATGCAAATGTTAATGCAGATACTGCAATGGGAACAATGTTAAAATATGGTAGTGAAGGTGCTAAGAAATTCTATCAAATGTTTGTACTAAAGAAAGAACATGCTGATGCGCATATAAATGGAGATATACATATACATGATTTAGACTTTTTAACATTAACAACTACATGTTGCCAAATTGATTTAATTAAATTATTTAAAAATGGTTTCTCAACAGGAGAAGGTCATTTAAGAGAACCACAAAGTATAGGTTCTTATGCAGCACTTGCAGCAATAGCTATACAATCTAATCAAAATGATCAACACGGTGGACAAAGTATACCTAACTTTGAATATGCTATGGCAATTGGTGTTAGAAAAAGTTATGCAAAAACATATTTAAGTAATTTATCTAAAGCAATTGAGTTATTATTTGAAGAAAATACTGCAGATGAAATTGTAGACTCAATACTTGAAAAAGTAAAAGAAGAAAAAGATGTTACACCAAGTGTTGAAAGTGTACTTACATTAAGACAAGCAGTAGAAGATTTAATCAAAGAAAATGATTCAGAAAATATTGCTAAAAAAATAACAGAAAAAATATATAATGAAAAACATATATATCCAACTTTACACAATACAAGTAAATATTTACAAGAAGAAAGTAAGATATTAACTGAAAAGTTTGGAAAAAGACTTGCAGATAAAATTCAAAAATTTACAGTAAAATATACTGAAAAAGAAGTAGATAGAGCTACATATCAAGCAATGGAAGGATTTATACATAATTTAAATACAATGCATTCAAGAGCTGGTGCACAAGTTCCATTTAGTAGTATTAACTATGGACTTGATACAACACCAGAGGGAAGAATGGTAATGAAAAATGTATTACTTGCAACTGATGCTGGTCTTGGAAATGGTGAAACTCCAATATTCCCGATACAAATATTAAAGATTAAAGATGGTATAAATTATAATGAAGGAGAACCAAACTACGATATATTTAAACTTGCTTGTAGAGTATCTGCTAAAAGATTATTCCCTAACTTCTCATTTATTGATGCACCATTTAATTTACAATATTATAAACCAGGTGATTATAATACAGAAATAGCATACATGGGTTGTAGAACAAGAGTTATAGCTAATAATTACGATAAAACAAGAGAAGTTACTTGTGGTAGAGGAAATTTAAGCTTTACATCTATTAATTTGCCAAGACTTGGTATTATTGCAAATGGGGATGTAGATGAATTCTTCAAATTATTAGATAAGAAAATTGATTTAGTTATAGAACAATTACTTGATAGATTGAAAATACAATCTAAAAAGAAAGTAATGAATTATCCATTCTTAATGGGTCAAGGAGTATGGTTAGACTCTGATAAATTAAAACCAAATGACGAGGTTGGTGAGGTACTAAAGCATGGTACACTTACAACTGGATTTATAGGACTTGCAGAATGTCTTAAAGCATTAATTGGTAAACATCATGGAGAAAGTAAAGAGGCACAAGAACTAGGACTTAAAATAATAGGTCATATGAGAGAAAGAATGGATGAAGCAGGTAAAGAAACAGGACTTAATTTCTCTTTAATTGCTACACCAGCTGAAGGACTTTCAGGAAGATTTGTTAAAATGGATGCAAAGAGATTTGGAGTTATAGAAGGGGTTACAGATAGAGAGTATTATACAAACTCTTTCCATGTTCCAGTATATTATAACATTAATGCATTTGAGAAAATAAAATTAGAAGCTCCATATCATAATTTAACAAATGGTGGACATATAAGTTATATTGAACTTGATGGTGATCCAACTACAAATATGGAAGCATTTGAAGCTGTTGTTAGATGTATGAAAGAAAATGGAATTGGTTATGGTGCAATTAACCATCCAGTTGATAGAGACCCAGTTTGTGGATATACAGGAATTATAAATGATGTATGTCCAAAATGTGGAAGAAAAGAGCATGTTGGTAAAAATGAAGGCTTTGAGAGAATAAGAAGAATAACAGGTTACTTAGTAGGAACAGTAGATAGATTTAATGACGGAAAAAGAGCAGAAGAGAGAGATAGGGTAAAACATAGTGTATAAATACTGTGTTTAAATAAAAAAAATATAAATAAAGAAGGAGATTGATATTATGAAAGTTATGGTAAAAGGTGGAAACCTAGAAGAAAAAGAAATTGAAGGATATAAAGCATATTTAGCTGAGAAATTCCCAAATGAAGTTGTAGATACTTTAGAATTAACAGTTGACGGAGATTTTGTTGATATGAAATATACATTTGAAACAGCTCCATTTGAGAGAATAAGAAGAATAACAGGATATTTAGTAGGAACAGTAGATAGATTTAATGACGGAAAAAGAGCAGAAGAAAGAGATAGAGTAAAACATAATGTAAGTTGTTCTTGCTGTGGCTAGGAGTTGAATTAAAAAGTGAAAGATTTATTGAAAATATCTGGAATAGTTAAAGAGTCTATTGTAGATGGACCAGGAATTAGGTATGTAGTGTTCACACAAGGTTGCCCTCATAAATGTAAAGGTTGCCATAATCCTCAAACACACGACTTTGAGGGTGGTAAATATGTTGATATAAACGATATAGTAAAAGATATAGAGAAAGATCCATTACTTAAAGGAGTAACTATTTCTGGTGGCGAGCCATTTATGCAAGCAGGTCAGGTAGCAAATTTAATTTCAAAACTTGATAGAAATAGATATGATGTAATGACATATACTGGCTTTGAATATGAATATTTACTAGAAAATGCAACAGAAGAAAATGGCTATATGAAACTACTTGAAAGTACAGATATATTAATTGATGGTAAATTTGTAGAAGAATTAAAAAGTATTGCAGCTCCATTTAGAGGAAGTACTAATCAAAGAGCAATAGATGTACCACATTCTTTGGCTACTAATAAAACTTGCTTATATGATTTTGAAAAAAGGAGAGTATTATGCAATGTTTAAAATGTGGCTTTGAAGAAAGCAAAGTAGTTGATTCAAGAAATGTACCAGAAACAAATGCTATAAGAAGAAGGAGAGAATGTCTAAATTGTAAACATCGTTTTACAACTTATGAAAAAATAGAATATACTCCTATTATGGTAATTAAAAAAAATGGTGCAAGACAAGAATTTAACAGAGATAAAATCATAAATGGTATGCTTAGAGCTTGTGAGAAAAGACCTATTTCAAGAGAGGAAATAGAAAAAGCAGTAAATGAAATAGAGTTTGAACTTACAAGTACTGTAAGTAAAGAAATTGATGCACAAAAAATAGGTGAAATGGTAATAGAAAAATTAAGAAATTTAGATGAAATAGCTTATGTTAGGTTTGCATCAGTTTATAGACAATTTAAAGATATAAATGAATTTAAAAGAGAAATAAATAAATTGTTATGATAAGAAAAGAGTGAAATTACATTTGTAAAATCACTCTTTTTTCATTTTATTTTGCTTTATATTTTGCTTTCATATTTTTCTTTAAGTGCCTTAAACTCAGCCTGAGTTTTTATTGCATTGATGTCGTCCCGGGAAACATTTCCTTCATCAAGTTCATACACTGTAACGGCAAAATCGAGTATTTGACAACCTTTACAACATCTATATAATGATGTTATACGATTGTCATATATACCTAATTTGTCAAGTATATCAAAAAAAGACTCATCAAGCAAATTTTGCCTTATAATTGCGTAAAGTATCTTTTTTGCAACGTTATTTTTCCCAGCCAGTTTATCAGCCTTTTCAAATGCATCTTTTTCAGTTCCGTCAAGTCTTGTTTTAATCATTTTTATTTCCTCCCATTAAAAGAAAAATATTTGAATATGTTACAATTATATTATAACACATTTTACATAAAATAGCAAGTTTGATGTTATATAATTATAATTTATTGACATATTTCTACATTATATATATAATAAAGTTAAAATAGGTGATAAATTATGGATAATAAAAAAGGAACAAATATTATATCTAAAGTAGTTATAAGTATAATGATTGCAATATGTACATTTATATGTGCAGCTATTTTGTATTTTATTGCATCTTTTACAAGTTTAAATTTGGTAGTGGCAATTTTTGCAATGTTTATTGTGCCATTTATGCTTATACCAGTATTAATTCCCAAATATAGAAAAAAATTATATATTTTTTCTAGCATTTATACATTTTTGGTTATTCTTGCTATTGGAATAAATATTTTTTGTGTAAATTATGATAGAGGATTAAAAATAAAAACAGATATTAATATTGATACAAGTCAGTATTTACCTTTTGTAGAAGATACAAAAATATATAAGTTAAATAAAGAGGCTTCTCTTAAATTTAATGCATCAGATGATATGCCAATACTTGATGGAGCTGCGGCTGTTTTTCCTGTATACTCTGCTTTTGTAAATGCTGTTTATCCAAGTACTGTAAAACTTAACTTAACCCCATTTTTATATACTAATACAGTAAATGGTTATATAAGTCTTGCAACTCAGAATATAGATATATTTTTTGGAGCATATCCTTCAGTAGAACAAATAGAGTATGCAAAATCAGTTGGAACAGAATTTGAATATACAAAGATAGGTAGAGAAGCATTTGTATTTTTTGTAAATAAAGATAATAAAGTAGATGGACTTACAACATCACAAATAAAAGATATATATTCTGGAAAAATAACTAACTGGAAGGAAGTAGGTGGAGAAAATAAAGAGATACTTGCTTTTCAAAGAAATGAAGGTAGTGGTAGTCAAAGCATGTTAAAAAGATTTATGGGTGATACAAAACTTATGGATGCACCAAAAGAGCAAGTAAATGATTTTATGGCAGGAATAATAGATCAAGTTGCAGATTACAAAAACTATAAAAATTCAATAGGTTTTTCATTTAGATATTATTTAGAAGGAATAATAAAAAATCCAAATATTAAGATGTTAGAGATAGATGGTGTTGCTCCAACAAAAGAAAATATAGCAAGTGGTAAGTACAAAATTACAACAGATTTATATGCTGTAACATATAAAGGAAATGATAATGAAAATGTTAAAAAATTAATAGATTGGATATTATCAGATGAAGGACAAGAGATAATTGAAGAAACTGGATATGTAGGTATAAGTAAAGAGTAGTTATTTAAGCTACTCTTTTGCGTTAAATATGTTCTAGTTATTATTGCATTTTAAGTAAAAATATAGTAAAATTATAAAGGAAAATTTATGAGGATAAAATGGAAAAAGATATAGAATTAACTTTAAATGAAAGAATAGATGACTTAAATCTTGATGGACTAAAAGTAATACAAAATACAGAATATTTTTGCTTTGGCACAGATAGTGTACTTCTTGCAAATTTTGTAGTAAGTAACAGTTCAAATAATAGTATTATTGATTTTTGTAGTGGTAGTGGAGTTATATCACTTATTATTTCGAAAAAAAAGAAATATAATAAGATATTTTCAGTAGAACTTCAAAATGAAATGTATGATTTACTTGAAAAAAACATAAAATACAATGAATTAAAAGAAATAATTATTCCTGTAAAAGCTGATATAAAAGATATAAAAAAAATAAGACAAAAACTAATAGATAATACCAAAAATGGTACAGCTGATATAATTGTATGTAATCCGCCATACAAGAAAAAAGGTACAGGAATTACAAATATGCAAGATGTAAAATATATTGCAAGACATGAAGTAATGTGTAATCTAGAAGATGTATTTAAATCAAGTTGTGAGTTACTAAATACTAAAGGTAAATTGTATTTAGTTCATAAGCCTGAAAGGTTAGTTGATTTAATAGAGGTAGCAAGAAGATATAGGTTAGAGGCTAAAAGAATTAGGTTTGTTCAGCCATATGCAAATTTAAAACCAAGTATTGTATTGCTTGAGTATGTAAAAGATGGAAATAATGAAGTTATTGTTGAAAAGCCATTAATTGAATATAACAAAGATGGAAGTTATACAGATGAATTTTTAAGTATATATAAGGAGGAAAAATAAAGTGGAAGATATAAATATAAGTGAGAGTATAAGATATATAGGAGCAAATGATAAAGAAATTAGACTTTTTGAAAACCAATATGATGTACCAAATGGAATGTCATATAATTCTTATTTAATAAAAGACGAGAAAAATGTTGTAATGGATACAGTAGATGAAAGTGTTACTAATCAATGGTTAAATAATTTAGAAAGCGAGTTAGATGGTAAAAACGTAGATTATTTGGTCGTTCTTCATATGGAGCCAGATCATGGCTCTAATGTAAAAGTACTTGCTAATAAGTACCCTGATATGAAGATAGTAGGAAATGCTACAACATTTAAGTTTATTGAACAATTTTTTAATATAGATGATTTAGATAAAAGAAAGGTTATAGTAAAAGAAGGAGATACATTAAATATTGGAAAACATGAACTTACTTTTGTAATGGCTCCTATGGTACACTGGCCAGAAGTAATGGTAGCTTATGAGAAGGAAGAAAAAGTACTATTTGCAGCAGATGCATTTGGTAAGTTTGGAACACTTGATACTGATGAGGATTGGACTTGTGAAGCTCGTAGATATTATTTTAATATTGTTGGAAAATATGGTATGCAAGTACAAGCACTTCTTAAAAAAGCTGCTACACTTGATATAAAAACAATTTGTCCTTTACATGGACCAATTCTTAAAGATAATCTAGAGTATTATCTAGATAAATATAATACTTGGAGTAATTATGATGTAGAAAGTGAAGGAGTTGTTGTAGCTTATGCATCAATTCATAATAATACTAAAGAAGTAGCAAAGAAAGTTGCTAAAATACTTGAGGAAAAAAACGCACCTAAGGTTATACTTGTTGATTTAGTTTATTATGATATGGCAGAGGCTGTTGAAGAAGCATTTAGGTATGGCAAAATTATACTTGCAGCTTCAAGCTATAATGGAGGAGTATTTACTCCAATGGAAGTATTTTTAAATCATTTATTACATCGTAATTTTCAAAAAAGAACTATAGGGATTATTGAAAATGGTACTTGGGCACCAAGTGCAGCTAAAACAATGTTTGATACTATAGCAAAGATGAAAGATATTAATGTATGCGAAAATGTAGTTACTATTAAATCTACATTAAAAGAAAATGATATACCATATTTAGAAGCACTTGTAGATGAAATATTAAATAAATAGTAAAAAAGGAGGGAAAAAAATGAAGTATAAATGTACAATATGTGGCTACATATATGATGAAGAAGTAGAAGGAAAAAAATTTGATGAATTACCAGAAGATTGGACTTGTCCATTATGTGGAGTTGGAAAAGAATTCTTTGAAAAGGTAGAAGAATAAAATAGTAAAAAAGGTTAAGTATATTTTGTATATAACTTAATCTTTTTTATTTTAAAAAGTAAAATAGTTATAACAATATATTGATATATTTTGTTATATATGTTAACATATAATTATATGAGAGGGGAATTGAATATGGAAAACAAAAGAAAAAATATTTATATAACTATATTTGTTATAACTACAATAATTGCATCATGTTTAGCTGTATATTTTGCAATTACAAAAAATAATGAAACAGAAAAATTGCAAGCAAAAGTAGATGAATTAACTTCACAAAATAATGAACTTAATGAAAATTCACAAGTAGTAGAAAATAATGTGACTACACAAGAAAAGGTTGTTGAAAAAGTAGTAGAAAAATATGGAAGATTTAATGTAAATGCATCAAATTGCTTAAATAATACTAATGGTCATGTATATAGTGATAGAATAGGCTTTGATAGAACTGTTTATGGTTTAAATTGTAATTATACCAATGATAAGGAAGTTACTATAAGTTTAGATATGAAAGATTTTAATATGTATTTCCCAAATATTTCTAGTGAAACTGGAACAAAAGAGTGGAAAGTTAATTTTAGTAAGAAAGTAGTAGATATTGTTGCTGGTGGCTTTGGTCAAGCTGCTGGAAATGAAACAATATTTTTCATTATGGAAGATGGAACAGTTGAATATATGCCTTTAGCAACAGCTGTAAAAAATAATAGTATAAAGTCATATGGTAAATTAGAAGGAGTAAATGATATAATAAGCATTAAGACTGTATCAGCTGGTGCGCCAAATGGTGGTGGTTGGGTTACAACTATTGCTTTTAATAAAGACGGAAAATTTTATGATTTAGATTATGTATTAAGAAAAATGAATGTATTACAATAATAAATATTTGACTTTTTAGTAAAAGTATTGTATAATAAAATTACAATGAGATACTAACTTATATGATTTTATTGTACCATGGTGTATTGGAATTTATTTTTCAACACCACCTTTCTTTGAAGTTACGGAAAGGTTTATGAAAATAAAATGAAGTAGTTGGGAAGATAGCTGGAACTATCTTCTCCTTTTTTTGAATAAAGTCAAATTAATTGAATAAAAATAATAATAGCACGGTCTGGAAACCGTGCTAGAAGTTACTTGCGTTTGCATATAGTTTTATATAAATTGCAAAAAGCATTTATTATATGAGCTATTGCATTCGCAATATTTATGAAAATATTCATGAAGTAATCACCACTTTTTTACAATTAGTTCAAATCTAAAAGCAGATTGGAGCCGAAATTTATTATAATATTTTATGGCGTAAATATCAATAAAATATATAATCTGATTATATAATTTCTATCATAATAATAAATATTTTCATTTTTTCTACTTTATTTTACATGTAAAATATGTTAAAATATATATGTAATTTAGGAGAGAAAAAAATGAAGGAAAAAGGGAAGTTATATATAGTGGGTACACCTATTGGGAATCTATCAGATATTACATTAAGAGCTATAGATACATTAAAAGATGTAGATGTAATACTTGCAGAAGATACAAGACAAACACTCAAATTATTAAATCATCTAAATATTGAAAAACATTTAATAAGTTATCATAGACATAATGAAGATGATAAAATAACAAAAGTAATTGAATTTTTAGATATGGGAAAAAATTTAGCTTTAGTATCTGATGCAGGAATGCCTGTAATATCTGATCCAGGTCAAAATTTAGTAAAATATTTAGTTGAGAATAATTATGAAATTGAAGTGATACCAGGTGTAACAGCCTTAGCAACAGCTATTGTAGGAAGTGGACTAGATAGTACAAGATTTACATTTGAAGGATTTCTTTCTGTAAATAAAAAACAAAGAAAGAAAAGATTAGAAGAACTGAAATATGAAGAAAGAACAATGATATTTTATGAAGCACCACATAAAATACTTGCAACATTAAAAGATATGTATGAATATTTTGGAAATAGAAATATCTGTGTAGCAAGAGAACTAACAAAAATACACGAAGAATATATCCATACTACAATTGCTGATAAAATAAAAGATATAGAAGAAAACTCAATAAGAGGTGAAATAGTACTAATTGTTGAAGGGATAAATAAAGAAAGCGTTGAAAAAGAAGAAAGTAAAGAAGGCCAGGATTTAAAAGAGTTAGTTGGTATATATATTAAACAAGGAATGGATAAAAAAGATGCAATAAAGAAAGTTGCAAAAGAAAATAATATAAGCAAGAATAAGTTATATAAAGAATGTATAGATATATAGAAATAATCTAGTAAAATTTTTTAAATTTACTAGATTATATTTATGTATAATGATATAATGTTTATAAATTAGTAACATAGTTCATTCATAATTGGAGGGATATTTATGAAATATATAGATTTACATGTACACAGCAAATATTCTGATGGAAAACTAGAAGTAAAAGAAATACTTGATAAAGCAGTAGAAAATAACGTTGGGGTACTATCACTTACAGAACATTACAATATTTCTTCTTATCGTTTAGCTAAGAGTATAATTAATAGTGATGAAAAGTATAAAGGTATAGAATTAATACCCGGTATTGAAATTGGAACAAGTTTAAAAGATGTAGGACTATCAAAAAACCATATTTGTCATATACTTGCATATTTTGTATCAAATAAGATATATTCAATACTTGCTGAATATGAAGAAGACAGAAAAAAGACTAATGAACGGATAATAAATGCTTTAAAAAAACAAGGAATAGATATAACTTACGGAAAAGTTAAAAGATTTGCTAAAGGAAAAAGTTTTGGAAGATATGATATTGCAAAATATATGGCAAAGAATGGTCTTGCATATACACCAGAAGATGCGTATGCAAAATATTTAGATTATGGACAAATGGCATATATTGAAAGACGGAAAATGTCTCCATCTGAACATATCACAAAAATTGTAAAATGTGGTGGAGTTCCTGTAATTGCACATCCCAAAAGTTTGAAGTTAAATTATACTGATTTCATTAAGTTTATTAAACCATTAATTAAGGTTGGACTTGCTGGTATAGAAATACATAATCCAAGAATGAAGAAAGAAGAATTAGAAATATATAATGAGATATGTGAAAAATATAACTTAATTGGTACAGCAGGAAGTGACTATCATAAAAATAGGGATGGTGTAGAAATAGGACTTGGAATAGATAGAAATTTATGTGTAAGTGATTATTCAATTATTACAAGATTAAAAGAAAAAAAGCATGAAATTGATTATGGGAAAAAATAGAATGAATAATATAATTCTATTTTTTCTCATATTTGCTTTTATAATCTTTTTTGTGTATAATACTAATTGGTGATTGAAGTTGAAAGAAAAAGAAGAACAACGCCTAACAAATATGTTAGAAATAGAAAATAGATTATATAATAAAGGGTATAGTAATATTTGTGGAGTTGACGAGGCAGGTAGAGGACCACTTTGTGGACCAGTAGTTGCAGCAGCAGTAATACTTTCAAAAAACGAAAAGATAGAAGGAGTAAATGACTCAAAGAAACTCTCTGAGAAAAAAAGAGAACAGCTTTTTGATGTTATAAAAGAAAAGGCTATAGCAGTTGGAGTAGGCATATCAGATGTAGATATAATAGAAGAAGTTAATATATTAAATGCAACAAAACTTGCTATGAAAGAGGCAATAAGTAATTTAAAAGTTAAGCCAGACTATGTATTAATAGATGGAAACCAAGGAATAGATATAGATATAAATTTTGAAACTGTTATATCAGGTGATGCAAAGTCTGAATCTATTGCTGCTGCTTCTATAATTGCTAAAGTTACAAGGGATAGAATGTTAATTGAATATGATAAAAAATATCCTGAATATGGCTTTGCCAAACATAAAGGTTATGGTACAAAAGTACATATAGAAGCAATACAAAAATATGGACTAACAGATATTCATAGGCCAAGTTTTTGCAAGAAATTTATTAAATAAAAGGAGAAAAAATATGAAGGTTATATCATGGAATGTAAATGGGTTTAGATCAGTGCTTAGTAAGGGATTTAACGATATATTTAAAGAACTTAATGCAGATATATTTTGTATTCAAGAGACAAAAATGCAAGAAGATCAAATTGATATGATTATGCTTAGTGAGTTTAAAAAGTATAATGTATATTTTAACAGCGCTGTAAAAAAAGGATATTCGGGAACAGCAGTATTTAGTAAAGAAAAGCCACTAAATGTTACTTACGGTATAGGTATAAAAGAACATGATGAAGAAGGTAGAGTAATAACATTAGAATTTGAGAAATTTTATCTTGTAAATTGTTATACACCAAATTCTAAAAGACAACTTGAACGACTAGATTACAGAATGAAATGGGAAGATGAAATACTAAGGTATCTAAAAAAACTTGATGCAAAAAAGCCAGTTATATACTGTGGAGATTTAAATGTAGCACATAAAGAAATAGATTTAAAAAATCCTGCTTCAAATCATAAAAATGCAGGCTTTACAGATGAGGAAAGAGAAAAAATAACAAAACTTCTAAGTAATGGTTTTGTTGATACTTTTAGATATTTATATGAAGATAAAAAAGATATGTATTCTTGGTGGTCATATATGTTTAATGCAAGAAAAAATAATGCTGGCTGGCGTATAGACTATGTCATTGTATCAGATAGAATAAAAGAGAGAATTGAAGAAGCAAGAATATATAGTGAGATTTATGGTAGCGATCATTGCCCAGTTGGACTTGAAATAAATATTTGATTTTCTAGTTGAATAAATAAAATATTTGTAGTAAAATTATTTTTGAGGGAGGTAAGTTTTATGAGTAGATATGAAGAAAATAAAGATAAATTACAAGAATTAGTAAAAGAAGCATATGATGAGGCAGGTAAACCAAGATCAAATGATTTACAAAAAAATGTAAAAGATATATATGAAGATACAGCTATGCAAGAGATACTTGCTTCATATAGCAAAAAATATGGTATAGATATTCAAAAGGAGCTAAGAGCCTATCTTGAGCCAACAACCATGGAAAGAATTAGAGCTGATATAGATGGTAAAGATATAGATGATATTAAGAAACAAGAACAAAGAGAAATATCTAAAGCTGTAGGCGAGGTATCAGGTGCAGGTATTGGTGTAGATAGTGCAACTAAGGATGAAATAGAAAAAGAGGTTGATAAAGAACAAGAAAATGGTGCAAGAGAGTCAAGTGAAGAAAATTTAAGAGCAGTTGTATATAAAGCAATGTATAAGACTGTTCTTGAAGATTATTATAACCTTAAACTTGGGATACAAGAACAAGGTCCAAATAATCAACTTGCAACTGGTGACATTAGTGTTGGAGATAAAAATGGAACAAAACTTGTGCTCTATGAAAAGTATTTAAAAAATATAGATAAAAGCTATAGGGGGATTGCTAAAACATCAGTTATACGTGATGATGAAGATATAAAGAAATTTGAGGAAGGACTTGCATATAGATCAGGAAAAAATGAACGCGCAATACTTAAAAAGAATGACGAGTCACTTGATAGAGTAAATGAACTATATGTAAAAAGAGAAAATGTAGCAGAAGATATTGCGTATTTAAGTACAAGATCGAGTACTATGTCTTCAGAAAAATTTATGTCACAAATGGATATTTTGCAAAAAGAATATAAAGAAATATCTGCAAAAATACATAATATTTATCCTAATCCTATTGAATTACAAAAAAGTATAGAAGAAAGAGCAGCTGATGAAAGATTTAGAAGTAAAGAAGTAGGAGATACTTATGAAATAAAACACAATGTACAGCTTGGTGAAAGAGTTAATACACTTGAAAAAGAAAATGATGTTAAACTAGTTCAAGATGTAAAAGAAAGTAATGAGCAAACATATGAGGCAGATGCATCGATAGATAGAAATGCCGATGTTATTCTTGAGCAATATTATGAAGCAGAAGAAAGAGGAAATTATATTAAAGCTGAGGAATTATTGCAATCACTTGAAGCTATGGCTGATATAAAATACGAAGATATAGAGACATCAAAAACAGAAAAAGAACCTTCAAAAACGCCAGATAAACTACAAGAGGAACAAGAGGAGAAAAGGGATAATATTTTAAATGATCCAAGACTTAATGCTACAAATGATGAGAATGAAGTAGCAAAAATTGAGGCAGAAAGAGATAATAGAAAAAAAAGAGTAAAAGAAGTAGAAGAAAAATTAAATGTAAAAAGAAATACAACTGATGAGAGAGATTTTCAATATACAAGAAGTTTATATAGTAACAGAAAGGGGTAAATATATATGGGACTTACAACAACTAAAAAAATGTTTGAAGATGCATATAAAGGCGGGTATGCAATAGGTGCATTTAATGTAAATAATATGGAAATAATACAAGGAATAATGGAGGCAGCAAATGAGACTAATTCACCAGTTATTTTGCAAGTATCAGCTGGTGCTAGAAAATATGCTAATCCAATTTATTTAAAAAAATTAGTTGAGGCAGCAATTGAATGTAATGAAAAAGCTGGAAAAGATATTCCAGTTGTACTTCATTTAGACCATGGACCTGACTTTGAAACTTGCAAAGACTGTATAGATAGTGGCTTTACATCTGTTATGATAGATGGTTCAAAATATAGTTTTGAAGAAAATGTTGAACTAACAAAAAGAGTTGTCGACTATGCACATGAAAGAGGAGTTGTAGTAGAGGCAGAACTTGGAAAACTTGCAGGAGTAGAAGATGATGTAAATGTTAAAGATAGTGATGCAATGTTTACAAATCCTGATGAAGCTGTTGAATTTGTTAAAAGGACTGGTTGTGATTCTCTTGCAATTGCAATTGGTACAAGTCATGGGGCATATAAGTTTAAAGGTGATGCAAAACTTAGATTTGATATATTAGAAGAAGTTGGAAAAAAATTACCAAACTTTCCAATTGTACTTCATGGTGCTTCTTCTGTACCACAAGAATTTGTTAAAATGTGTAATGAATATGGTGGACAAATACCAGGAGCAAAAGGTGTTCCTGAAGAAATGCTAAAAAAAGCTGCAACAATGGCAGTATGTAAAATAAATATTGATAGCGATATTCGTCTTGCAATGACAGCTAATATAAGAGAAGTATTTGTAAATGAACCAAGTGTATTTGACCCTAGAACATATCTTTCAAAAGCAAGAGATGCAGTTAAAAATATGGTAAAACATAAAATTGTAGATGTGCTTGGAAGTGAAAACAAGGCATAAGAAATATTAACATTATAATAAATTCAGAGTATAATTATATATAATAATATGAATACTTAAGTGTATTTATATCCAAATCTATTTGCAAACCATAAGTAGATAAATAAATATTATTTTTTGAGAGCTTTCCTTTTTAGGTTAGCTCTTAAGTTTTTTATACAATGGGAAAGTCATACTTAATTATTAAAAACACACTAGATAAATAAATGTAGAAAAATGTCGGAATTTTACATAAAAAATATAATCATTTCTCTTTACTTTTAAACATATGTTTGATATAATGTAAAAAAAGAAAAGAGGTGATAAATTGAAATTAAGTTTAAAATATAATGTAAAAAATCCAAATAAAGAGCAAGTAGAAATAATTAATGATTTAGAGTGGCATACAAAGAAAGTAATGAATATGTTGTTGTATGATATAAAAGAGGGAAAAGAACAAATAGATGTTACAAAAAGTATAAATATAATAACAACACCAATATATAGAAAGTATAGACAGGAAAACTGGCATGGAAAATATTTACATTCACATATGTTGCAAGAGGCCATAATGAGTGTGGTAGGAAGTTACAAATCATATATAGCATTAAAGAAAAAATATGAAAAAGATAGTAAATCATTAAAAGGAGAACCAAAATATCCAAGATACAAGAAAGAAAAACAAGTGCAAGAGATAGTATTTACAAAATATGCAGTAAGAGTAGAAGGAAATAAAATAAAATTATCAATATCAAAAGAAATGCAAGAAAAGAATAAAGTAAAGAGTTTAAATTTTTTAATACCAAGAAAATTAAAAAAGCAAATATTAATTTCAAGCATAAAAATGATAAAGGTAAAAAACAAAGGAGAAGAAATAGAAATGAATATAATATATGAAAAAGAAGAAAAGGAAGCAAGTAAAGCAACAAATATAATGGCAATAGACTTAGGGATAAATAATATAGTAGCATGTACAAATAAAGAAAATATGGATATGATGCTTGTATCAGGAAGAGAAGCAAAAAGCAAGAATAAGTATATAAATGAAAAAATAAAGCACTTACAACAAATAAAAATGAAAATGGTAGGAAGCAAAAATTATAAAGATACAAAACAAATAAAAAGGTTAAGGGAAAAACGTAAGAATTATATGAATACATTTATGCATAAGGTATCAAGAATGGTAATAGAATACGCAATAAAAAATAAATGTTCAAAAATAGTAATAGGAGATTTAAAAGATATGAAGCAAAATATGGATTATAACAAAGACTTTGTACAGATACCATTAGAAGAGTTAGTAAAAAAGATAGAATACAAAGCAAAATTAGAAGGAATAGAGGTAGTAAAAATAAGTGAGAAATATACATCAGGAGTAAGTGCGATAGATAAAGAAGAAGTAAAAAAAGAAAATTATAACAAAAAAAGAAGAAAATATAGAGGGCTATTTATAACAGAAGAAGGAAAGGAAATAAATGCCGATATAAATGGAAGTCTAAATATATTAAGAAAATATATAAAAAGTTATATTCCAAACCAAGAAATTGCGATGGATAAGGGCCGAGAACAACGACCAATAAAGAAAAGAGTAGCCTAAAAGTATAAAACTTAAAGACTACATTCTCTTTATAAAGAACACTACAACTTATGCTGTAGTGGAGTGAATCGAAGATTCACTTTTGTTCTGATTAGATACAATTAGTAGTAAAGTTAAAAAATATATAAAATAGTTGACAGTTATGATAATTATTTGTCATAACTTTTTTGTAATCATATAGTTATATCACTTGACATAATTATAAAAATGTAGTATAATTGTTATGTAAAATATTAAAGGCTGTAAACATAAATGTTTACAAGATAATAAGGAGGAAATAAAAATGATACCTATGTATTTCTACAAAAACGCTAACGGTTATGTTCCAGGTTGCGAAGGTGTTGAGGAGGGATTTATGTTCCTATTAAAAGAAGGAAAAAAAGAGTATCGGCATATGTGGGTAATGAATGGAAAAGTTATTTCTGAAGAAGATTTAACATCAATTCATTTTAATACAAAAGAAGAATGTGATGAGTGCTATGATTTTGCTAAAAAATATTTAGGCTTTTCAAACTTAGGAAAAACAGGAAAGTCTATAGATTTTAGTAAAACATCATCATCTTCTACAAAATCAGTACCGGTGTATGTAGATAATGGAGTTGGACTCTATATATACACTACTGTTTATGATACTATAGATGTACCAAATATAAAATATATTTTGGAGAAAATGAATACCTTATCTACAACCTTTAAGTTAACCAAAATGATTAACAAGGTTAATGACGAGGTAGGTGAGCAAGGCTATTGCATAGTTAATAATTCTAGTAACATTAATGTCATAGATAAGTCACGCTTTGCAATTCTTGAGCTTTGTTTTCCAAATTCATATACTGGATTCCAAAGATATTTTTATGCTATCTTTGACTTAAGTAAAGTTAAAGAGGCCAAAGATAAGAACAGCTCCTTTGTTATTAATCCTAAAAGTGAGGGGGATAGAAAGATTTTGCTTGCTTCAATAAGTGAAATTAGGGAATTTCTTAATTGTAAAGTCTGGATTAATAACATTGAAGAAAGCGAAAAACAGCTTAAAGCTTAAGTAAAAATAAAATGACGCTAATTAATTTTAGTGTCATTTTATTTTTATAAAAAAATTGTATTAGTTGAATTTTAAATGCTATTATAGTAAAATAGTAAATGAAATAATTATATTAAAAAAATAGAGGTTATATAAATTATGAAGAAAGTATCTTTTATTGTACTTGCACTTTTAGTAGTAGTTTTGATATGTCTACTTGTATTTAAAATTAATCAAAATAAAGAAGAAAGAAATTATAATGAAGAAAATAATGTAAGTATAAACGAGAATATAGAAAATAGTGAAGAAAATAATAATAAAAATGAAAGTGAAGATTATAATATGAAATTAGTTATTAGTGATAAAGAATATAATGTTAATTTAGAACATAATGAAACAGTTACTGCATTAATTGATATTTTACCTTTAGATATAAAAATGAGTGAGTTAAATTCAAATGAAAAATATTTCTATTTAGATAAAATTTTACCTACAAATTCAAGTATGTCAAAAAGAATAGAAAAAGGTGATATTATGCTTTATGGTGATAATTGCTTAGTTTTGTTTTATAAATCATTTACTACAAATTATAGTTATACAAAAATTGGGCATATTGATAATCTAATAGATTTAGGTAGTAGTGATATAAATGTTAAGATTATAAAATAGGTTTAAGAAGGTATTTAATTAGGAGAATATATATGGTAAAATTACAATTAGATGATTTAAAAAAAGAATATGATAAATTACAATAAAAATATGGTGCAAAATATTTAGATTCTATATACAATGGTGGTTGTGAAACTAATCCCGATATTTGCTTTGTTTTTATGAATCCAACAGGAAAGAATGTTGATTCTTCTAAGAATTGGAAAGGTATAAAATCACCTTGGATAGGTACAAAAAATATATGGGATTTATTCTATAGTCTAAATTTACTTGATAAAGACATATATGATAAAATAAAAGCAATAAAAGCAAATGAGTGGACAGAAGAATTTGCAAATGAAGTATATGAAAATGTTAAGAAACATAAGTATTTTATAACAAATTTAGGAAAATGTACGCAAATTGATGCACGTCCACTTCCAGATAGTGTATATAAAAAATATCTTCATTTACTTGAAAAGGAAATTGAAATAATTAATCCAAAAGTTATTATTTTATTTGGTAATCAAGTAAGCTCTATTGTACTAGATGAAAAAATTTCTGTATCTAAGTGTAGAAAAAAATTATTTAACAAAGATATAGATGGAAAAAATATAAATGCTATTCGGTATATTATCCTGTTGGAAATGGTAGATTTAATATAGATAAATCAATAGAAGATATAAAATATATTAAAGAAAAAATGATATAACTAATTATATTTTTAATAGGTAAAAATGTCGTTAATTATAACTTGTAAATAATGACATTTTTATTTATTTTTTTTAACTAAAAATATTGTTTAAAAGTAACTTTTAGTATATAATTATAGTAGAATAAACAAAGGAGAAAAAATTATGGAGAGGATTGAAAAAAATAATAAAAAAATTATTTATAACATATCATTTATAATTTTTCTATTTGTTGTTATAGTACTATGCTTGTTTAGTTTTAGTACTAATACAGTAATTAAAGGAAAAGTTAAAAACTATTTTGCAACGCGTGTTGACGCTGATAAAATGGTTTATTTAAGTGATATTGATTATGTTGAAAAAATAAAAGATAGTGAAGATAAATCTTTTGAAACTTATGTTGAGCCAGGTTATCATTATAGAAAAGACAAAAATGGAAATAGTCAAATGATATCTGTAAATGTGAATGGAAAAAAGAATTATTATATAAAAGGTGTTTCAGCTTGGGCATCATCTAATGTAATTTATGATTTATCTGCTCTTAGTACATCATATGATAAATTTCAGGCATATATAGGAATTGATGCTTCTTCAATTAGTACTGATTATAATTCAGGTGCAAATATAACAGTATATACTTTAAAAGAAGGAGAAACACAGTGGAAACAAGTATATAACACTAATACTTTAAAAGGTTGGAATGATGCTAAATATGTAGATATTGATATAAAAGATGTAAAATATTTAAGACTTTATGCATATGAAAATGGAGATAGTTGGTACTCTATGTGGCATGATGATGTAGTTTATGCAGATGCAAAACTTGTTAAAGATGGATATGAACCTAAAAATCAAGTTTTTGATATAGTAAAAGAAGTATCATATTATGATGATATAATAAAAGGTAAAGATAACTACAATATAGCAGAATATGAAAAGATTCTATTACAAAGAGAATTTGTAAATAATGTAGGATATGATATTTTACAAGCTTTAATGAATTATGATAAATGTTATGAAGATGTAGTTACATGGTTAATGGAAGATGTAGACACTTTAAGATTATTTTTGCTAGGTGGAGAACCAGATGGTAACTATGCAACATCACTAAAAATATTAAATGACTTACGCACAGAATATGCAGATGATTTAAATAATACAGAAACAACAAAAAATAATGTAAAATTTAACGAGTTATATAAAAAGATGATGGTAGCATTATCATTAACACATTCACAAAGTGTAGGTTCATGGGTAACTGGTGCACCAGAAGATCAAGATGATCCAAATGGTTCAAACCCATTAAATAGATATAAAATATTTAAAGATTTTCATTTAGCTCAAAATTCTAGTTATTCTACAAGTACAACTATGAATTCTTTTGATACTAAGATATTTGAAAGTTTATCTGTTGAAGAAATGCGTTTTGTAATGAATAATATTATTAGTGATGATGAGATGAAATGGTTAAATTATTATTCAACTTACATAAAGAAATCAATGAATCCTTATGATTATATAAGATATACTGATGGTTATAATTATAATAAACAAGACTATTATTTACCAGAAAATCAAAAGAAGTGGGAGGAAAAATATTATTTAAATCAAGATAGTTTCCAAGTAAAATACGGTATGCCAAGACTTTGGATGGTATTTGAAGAAGGAAGTGTTTGTGGAGGACTTTCAAAAACTGGTTCAAATCTTTGGGGAGTACATGGTGTTCCATCATCAGTAGTTTCACAGCCAGGTCATGCAGCATATATATTTATGCAACTTGATAGTAAAGGTAGAAAAATATGGAATTTAGGAAATGATGTTGATAACTGGGGTTATTCAGGAAAAACAGAAAAATTATCTACTAGAATGCCACTTGGTTGGGGAACAGGCTCATATGTAGGTAAATATCCTGCATCTTATGTTTTACTTGCTCAAGCAGCATTAGATGATACAACTGGAGATAGAGATACAAGAGGCAATGTGACAATAAGTAATTATGAAAGTTCAGAAGAATTATTGTATTTAGCAAAAGTATATAAAGATAATCCTGAAAAATTAGAACAAATTTATCGTAAAGCTATAGATAGACAAAAACTTAATTTTGACGCTTGGCTTGGACTAGTAAATTTATATGCAAATACTGAAAGAACACAAACAGAATATTTAAAATTAGTTAAAGACGTTATAGATGCTTTAAATTATTATCCATTACCAATGCATGACTTAATTAGAATTATAGAACCAAAACTTGAAGTAGTAAATCATGCATATTATCAAATAATGTTTGATGAAGCTTTAGATAGAGCACAAAAAGCTACAGAAGAAAATGTGTTACAGCCATCTCCATGTATAAGGGTTGCACAATATTTAGCTGGAAGTAATGATACAACAGTTGCAAATTTTTCATTTGATGGAAATGAAGATACAAAGGGATATATAAAACTTGCAGATAAGTACTCAGATGGTGGAGTAACTTGGCAATATACTGTAGATGGTATTTCTACAAATAAAGATGGTACTCGTAGTGGTACATGGAGTAAAAATATACATACTCCAACATATAAATTATCTGATGAAGAAATTGCTCGTATTAATACTGAAAATGGAATTTCAATAAGAATAGTTGGAGCAATGGAGACAATTTACAATATACCTATTAATAAGGGAAAGTTACCACTTAATTTGTGTGCTAATGATTTAGAAAATAGATTTATTGGAGTTAATACAACATTACAATGGAGAGAAAATAAAGACCAAGAATGGACTTATTTTAATGAGAAAGAACCTAATTTAAAAGGTGATAAGAAAATATATGTTAGAACTGGGGCAACAGGAACTAATTTGGCTAGTGATGAGGAGGAATTTGATTTTACATCTGATGGAGAAAAATTAGATCATTATTATATTCCATTATCAAGAATTAGTGTAGTTGGTTTTTCAAGTGAAGAAAAGAGCAAAAATAATGGAGTTGAAAATCTTTTAGATGGAAGTTTGAATACAATATGGCATAATTTATGGGATGGTTCAGATACTAAGAAATATATAATATTTAAACTAGAAAGACCAGCATATATAGATGCAATTGAGTATGTTCCACGTCAAGATGGTGGAAATGGTACAATTACTAAAGCTAAGATTAGTGTATCCTATGATACAGAATTAAATGAAAATACAAAATGGACTACTGCTATTGAATCAACTAATTGGGCAAATAATATTGCACCAAAGCGTGAAGAATTAAATGTGAATAATCCAGTATCATATATAAAAATAGAAGCGCTTTCATCAGTTGGGAATTTTATGTCTGCTACAATGTTTAACTTTTTTGAAGATAATACTAAATATGACTTGCCAGCAGTTGAAATAGATTATAGTACACATATAGCAACTAATAAACCAGTAACTGCTACATTGAAATTAGCAGATGCTAACTTTGAAGATGAAAATAGTGGTATAGATGAAGATACTTTGATTTCTGATGTATTAGTTTTAACAGATAAAGATGGAAATAAATTACCTGATGGAGCAGATAAATTCGAATATGAATTTACTCAAAGTGGAGAACATCATTTCTATTATGCATCAAAGGCAGATTATGAAGCATACTTAGATGGTAAAATGCAATTTAATGAAATAGAAAGAGGGCAAATAACTGCTAAGGTGGATTGGTTAGTTACTGGTGTTCCGCCAACTACATTTGAGTATAGTACAACTTTAAAAACAAATAAGGATGTAACAGTAAAATTAGTAAGTAAAGATGCTGATAGGGGTATAATTATAACAAATAATAACAATAGTGATACTTATACATTTAATGATAATTCTTCATTTACTTTTGAATTTATTGATCGTTATGGAAATGAAGGAACTGCAACAGCTACAGTAAATAATATTGATAGAGTTGCTCCTCAAGGATATATAAGCTATAGTACACAAAATAGTACAACTGGTAGTGTTAAAGCTAAGCTTGTTGCAAATGAAAAGGTAATTATACTAAATAATGGTGGAAAAGATACTTATACATTTGATAAAAATGGTACTTTTGAATTTACATATACTGATGAAGCAGGAAATATGAATACAACAGTTGCAAATGTTAATTGGATAAAAGCAAAAGCAACAAATAATACAGCTACTAGTCAAAATAATTCAGCTACATCAAAAGCGCAAAATAATTATTCAGGACAAAGTTTAAATAGTACCAATAATCAATTAAATAATCTTAATGATACTGTAGAAAATTCAATATCTAATTCTGCAGATGATTCAAAAGAAATTACTAAAAATGAAACAGAAGAAATTACTGAAAACGAGAAGCAAGAAAGTGAAGTAGAAAAAAATAACTTAATAGATGATGAGGAAACAAATGGAGTTAAAGTAACAAGTAAAGAAAAGAGCAATATACCTGTTATAGTTATATTTGTAGTTATGGCTGTAGTTTTGATTGGTATTGTAGTTGCCATTGTAAAAGTAGCTAGAAGATAGTTAAAATATATATTTTAGTATAATATAAGTTAGATTTATATGCTTATTTCATATGAATCTAACTTTATATTAAATTTTATAAAATGACTTAATTATAAATATATAATATATTGGTAAGTATAGGAAAGGATGATTTATGAACTACTTGATTAGAAAAAAATTAAAGATTGTAAATCTATAGCTCATTTATTAATACTAGCAATGAAATAAAATAGCTAACATGTTAAAAGATGAATATGATGAAAGTAATAATAACCAATATGTTTTAGAGGTAGATATAAAATGCGATAAAATGATTATTGCTTGTCTTAAAGGAAATTCTTCAAATGACTTTTATAAACATTTAAGGGGAAAATATATAAAAGATGCTATATATAAAAGGCTAAATTTACCCGAAAATATATATTATTTGGATTTAATATAGTGATAAAAGTGTTATTATATAATGTAAATAATTAAATATATTGAATAATTTAATCTGAATAAGGAGTATTTAAAAATGAATAAAAATAACTTAAATAATATTAAAGTAGCAATTTTTGATTTTGATGATACACTTGCTATTCATAAGGATAGAGACTATTCAATACATCGTAGACAAAATGAAGAAAAATTTTTAGGTTATTATTTAACTGCGTATCTAAATTCTGACTCTTTTTATGAGACTATTGAACCTTGTATTATTTCAGAATCTATATATAATCTTATTAAAATTTTAAAAAGCAACAATATAAAAATGTATTGCGTTACTGGAATGAAATTTTCATTTCATTTTAAGGCAAAGGAAAATTTTGTCCATAAACATTATGATGATGGTATTGAAGTGATTTCATCTAGTTCTCAGGAGTCAAAAGTTGATGCAATAAAAATTATTAAACAGATAAATAATTGTGATTTTAATGAAATATTATTTGTAGATGATTTAAAAGAAAATATAAATAGATTTAAAGAACTAGGAATTCATGCATTACTACCAAATAATGTAGATACTTTATTAATTAAATAAATTAAAAAGGGAGATTAGTAAATGGAAGATGCTTTAGAACAACAAAATAAAGAACAAAGTTATAATAAAGATAAGAAAAAATTAGTAATTGAAAAGATTAACGCAGTTATGTTTATATTAATCGGTTTAATAAATATAATATGTGCTAGTAAATTAACAAATATTTTACCACTAATAATAGGCTCTGCAATGATTCTTACTGCTTTAATTGCATTAATATATAATATTACTAAAAAGGAATATAAAACACTAGATACAATGAAAATTCCTAAAAATGCAGTATCTATTATACTTGGAATATCTATACTATTTAAAGGAAATAATGCAATTCCATTTATATCAATTATATGGGGAATTTCTGGTTTAAAAAAAGGAACAAAAGGTCTAGATGTTGCATTATATAATAAGGTACAAGGAAAAAAGTTTTTTTGGGAATTAATCCATGCTATATTTGAATTAGTTTTATCTATTTTATTAATTTATAATCCTTTTGAAAAAATAACAGAACATCTTGTTTTACTAGGAGTAGAAATGGTTATAAACTCATTAAAATATTTATTTAAAGATGAAACATATAAAAATATTGATGATTAGTATATTGCAGTAGTAGATTTAACTTTTATTAAAGGATAATTTTTCCAAGTTAAATGACCGCGAATGTATTGACTTTAAAGGAATAAAATGATATAATATAGCTGATTGATAATATACATTCAATCAAATATAAAATTTAAGTTAAAGGAGGTAAATAATTTATGAAAAAAACACTAAAAAATGTATTAGCTATATCGTTTGTAGCAGTATTTTTGCTAACTGGTATAACTGTTTTACATTATAGTAATGTTTCTATCTCAAAAACTTTTCATAAATCTGAAGATGGATTAGAGATTTCAGAAGCTCCAGTTGCAGAAGTTCTTGATGTTAAGAAAACAGAAAATCAAGTTCAAAAGACATCAGAAACAGCGATAGAAGTTAAAAAAACAGAAAAAACAAATGATTCATTTTCAAAAACAAAAGATGTAGAAACAAAAGTTAATTTACCAATATTAGATATACAAAATCTTGAAACTTATATAAATGATAATGTTAAAGATGAAGAAGAAAAACATACTCATGATTTTAGTGACTGGGAAGTAACAGTTGTTCCAACTTGTGCATCAGAAGGTGAACAAGTAAGAGAATGTACAGAATGTGGAAAAATAGAAAAAGTTGCTATTGAATCTGTAGAACATAATTTGGTAGATTATGTAGTAGAGGCTACATGTACATCAGCTGGAACAAAAGCAAAAAGATGTACAGAATGTAACTATGTTTCAGATGCAGAAGTTATATCATTACCAAAAGGACATAATTACGCAGAATATATAAGTGATGAAAATGCAACATGTACTAAGGATGGTACAAAGACAGCTGTATGTACTGTTTGTGGAAACAAAAATACAGTAACAATTGCTGGTTCTAAATTAGAACACACATATGTAACACTAGATAATGCAGTTGCTTCAACTTGCGAAACAGCAGGAAAAGAAACTGATATGCAATGTACTGGATGTGGAGAAGTTATATATGGAGCTGAAATAAAAGCTTTAGGACATAATTACTCAGAATATGTAAGTGACGAAAATGCAACATGTACTGAGGATGGTACAAAAACAGCTACATGTGCTGTTTGTGGAAACAAAAAAACAGAAACAGTTGTTGGTTCAAAATTAGCTCACACATATGTAACACTAGATAACGCAGTTGCTCCAACTTGTGAAACAGCAGGAAAAGAATCAGATAAAAAATGTACTGGATGTGGAGAAGTTATATATGGAGCTGAAATAAAAGCTTTAGGACATAATTACTCAGAATATGTAAGTGACGAAAATGCAACATGTACTGAGAATGGTACAAAAACAGCTACATGTGCTGTTTGTGGAAACAAAAAAACAGAAGTAGTTGCTGGTTCAAAATTAGCTCATACGTATGTAACATTAGATAATGCAGTTGCTCCAACTTGTGAAACAGCTGGAAAAGAATCAGATAAAAAATGCACTGGTTGTGGAAAAGTTATATACGGAGCTGAAATAAAGGCTTTAGGACATAACTACTCAGAATATGTAAGTGATAAAAATGCAACATGTACACAAGATGGCACAAAAACAGCTACATGCGCAAATTGTGGTGATAAGTTAGTAGTAGCAGATGCAGGCTCAAGACTTGAGCATACATATGTAACATTAGATAATGCAGTTGCTCCAACTTGTAAAATAGCTGGAAAAGAATCAGATATGAGATGTACTGGCTGTGGAAAAATGGTTTATGGAGTAAAAATCGAAGCTTTAGGACATAATTACTCAGAATATGTAAGTGATGGAAATGCAACATGTACTAAAGATGGTACAAAAACAGCTACATGTATTGCTTGTGGAGATAAAAAAACAGTTGCTGATGTTGATTCTAAAATAGATCATACATATGTAACATTAGATAATGCAGTTTCTCCAACTTGTGAAAAAGCTGGAAAAGAATCAGATAAGAAATGTACTGGTTGTGGAAAAGTTGTATATGGAACTGAGATTAAAGCTTTAGGACATAATTACTCAGAGTATGTAAGTGATGAAAATGCAACTACTACTAAAGACGGTACAAAGACAGCTGTATGTACTGTTTGTGGAAATAAAAATACAGTAGCAGATGTTGGCTCTAAATTAGCACCTCAAATTAATAGCTTAGAAGTTAAAGATAATATCGTTTTAACAGAAGTACCAAAAGAGGTTAAAAATACTGAACCAACTGGAATGCATAATTATAACATAACTGGTGATTCTATAACTGTATACCGTGAAGGAAGTTGTTCATTTTATGTTGATTTTGCAAAGTTTAAATGTGACTTGAATGCTTGTGTAGGTTTTGATGGACAAAGTGAAATGCTACAAGGCAGAAGAGGAGATTCAAATGCAACAGTAAAAGCTCCTGCTGCAAAAGAAGGTTATAAATTTAAAGCTTGGGTAAAATTAGATAATGAAGAAGTAAATGGAGTTGTAGTTGCTGTATATGAAGCACAATATGAAAAAATTGAAGAAACTAAAATTACAACTTTAGAAACTAAGTCTAATAAAGAACCAGTTGCAAAATCAGCTGAGCCTGTTGTAGAAGATTCATGTGATTGCAAAATTAATGGACATAAATGGAATGCAGATGGAACAGCTTGTGAATGTGAACATTGTAAAAAAGATGCTCAAGACCCTGAAAGTGGAAAAGTTTGGTGGTCTTGTTGGGGCAGTAAAGATGAGGAATATAAACATGCTTCAATTTGGTGGGTAAACTTTAGTTGTGATACTAGCAAATGTGAAGGCTTTGATGGCGGTAAAAATTATAAATCAGAAGGAAGAAGAGGTGACATTGAAAGTATTACAATGAACGCACCAAAAGCTAAAAATGGCTTTACATTTATCGGATGGTATAATAATGGAGAAAAAATTACAGATAGTAATGAGATAACTGTTTCTTGGGAAAATATGGATAAATGTTATGAAGCTAAATATGAAGCTAATAACTAGTATATATAACATATTAATTATACATTAATTAAATACACTAGGAAAACTTAGGATACACTAAGTTTTTCTAGTGTATTATTGTATATAATTTTATTTTCTTTTAGAAATTAACTTTATTAATAAGTAAAAGTATGTTAAAATAATGTTAACAATTTATTATTTTTGATAAGCAGAGTAAGGAAAAATAATGATATTATTTCATGGATAAATTTTTTTTAAGAAGCAACATATTATATATGAATAAAATTCAATAATAAAGTGCTTTGAAGGGAGATATTAATATGAGTTTTAAAGAATCGTACAATAAAATAATTAATATAAATAATAAAAAAGGTAATGCTTTAAAATATATAGTCTGCCTTGTAATAGTTATTTTAGCAGTGACAGGAATAATTATTTATTTTTCAAACTTTAATAAAAATGAAGAAAATAATACTAATATAGTAGAAGATAATAATGAAATTACTGAACAAAAAGAAGATATATATGCCTCTGCATCTAATCTTCCTGTAGCTTCATATTCGATTTCTTTATCAGATCAAAGTGATATAGCTCCTAAATTTATTTCTCCAATTGGATTAGATATAGTAAAAGAAGATTCTGATTGTATTGCTGTAGTAAAACTAAATAAAATATTATATTATACAAATTATAGCGAAAAGGTTAATCAATATACTCAAGTTCCACTTACTGCATCTGATGTAACTATAGAAAAGGTATTTAAAGGTAATTTAGCAGATAGTTTTGAGATGTTATCTATAGGAGGAATAATATCAATAAAGGATTATGAAAAGGCATGTCAGCCAGAACAAATAAAAAAACATGGTTTTGATAAAATGGATGAAAAAGAAAAAGAAACTACATATATAGAAATCAAGAGTACTATGACTATTGGATTACCAAAACTTGAAAATGATAAATATTATCTAGTATATTTAAAATATAATAATAATTTTGATAAATATCAAGTTATTGATAAATTCATATATGAGTATGATATAAATAATGATACAATAAAAAATACTGACACTAATGAATGGATAAAGTTTGAATATAATTAAATTATGTTCACTTTGTGTTATAATTGAAAATAATTATAAAAAAAGATAAAAATAAGTGAGTCAAGTTGACTAACAAAAAAATTTATAGTCCATATTTTAAATACGTCAAATTTTATTGGCTTGAAACTTAATATATGGAAAACATTAAAAATTTTATTATTAATAAATTATGATAATTATAGTAGAAGTGAGCATATTATGAAAACAGAGAAATTTAGTAATTTGCTAAAAGAACTAAAAAAATGTGATAGTTGTACAAATTTATGTGAAGAAAAATCATTAATAAATATATACAATGATTATATTTTTTGTACTAATATTCCATCAATTTGGACTGATTGGTTTAATAGGCTTAATTCTAAAATAATGATAATTGGACAAGATTGGGGGTCAATACTCAGATATGAAAAAATTAGTATGTATTGGTGGAGGAGATATTCCAAGATATAAAAATGGTGTTTTACTTCCATATGAAACAAAAGAAATAGATGAAGAAATTGTTAAATTATCTAATAAAGAGCATCCCAAATTTTTATTTATAAGCATTGCTTCGTCTCATCCAAAAGAATACTTTAATGGGATTAAAAAAGTATATGAAAATCTTGGGTGTATTGTTTCGCATTTAGATATAAATAAAACATATAAAGAAATACAAAAAGATGTATTAAATTCTGATATCATTTACATTGGTGGAGGTAATACTAAACATTTAGTAGAACAATTAAAAACTACAAATATTGATAAATTATTAATAAAAGCGTACAATAATGGAATTGTGTGTGCTGGTCTTAGTGCAGGCAGTTACTGTTGGTTTAAGTATAATTATGATTTAATAGAAGGCATGAATGTTATTAACGCTGTTAATTGTGTTCATTATGATAAAAAAGATAAAATATCCAAAGATAAATTTTATAGTGTGATAAAAGAAAATAATCTTGTTGGGTATGCACTTGATAATTGTGTTGCTTTAGAATTTATAGATAACAGTATAAAAGTATTAAAAAGTAATTACGAGAAAAATGCCTATAAGATTAATTATATTAATAATAAAAAAGAGGAAGTGAAAATATGAACGAAAATCAGGCAAACATTAACTGGTATAGTACGAATTATCTAAACACCAGCTCAAAGTATTGAAAAATCAACATTCTTTCAATTTCTTATCTTTCGTAATTTGATAAAAAATGAACGAATTTTATATAAATGTAGTTATTGAAATAATATCTAACATATAGAAGATAATTTAGAAATAAGTTATCTTCTTTTTTTGTGCCTCCAAGAAAGAGAGGTAAAAATGGAGAAAAAGTTAATTGATTGCACACAGGAAGAATTAATTAATTTTATAAAGAAACAAAGGGAAATATATGCATTAGAGGAATGTGATAATTTAGAACTAATTTTAACTGATAGAGTTAGAAGAGTTTTGGATTTAAGGGACATAATGAAAACAACTAGAGCTAATCATAAGAGAAATAGAAAGATAATAAACAAATATATTAAGCCTATGAAAAAAGAGGCTGATATTAGAAAATTATTAAAAAAACAAGAAGACGAAGTAGTTATTGTTGAAAGCAGATATGTTGCAGCAATGGTTGATTTAATGATGATAGTTATTCAATCATTAGGCTCTGAAATGTTCCAAGACAAGTTAGAATCATTAGAAAAATGGTATGAATTTGAACCTGATGATTTGGTATTTGTAAACGGAATTATCAAGGCACTACAATATAATAATTCATTTGATACAACGAATAATGAAGTTATGAAGGCTTTAGACGATGCAATAGATGAATATATTTATTGTATTGAAAATGATTTAGAATACAGAGAAAAATTTGATAAGAACTTTATGTATGTTTGTTTTCCTGAAAAAGAAAAGAAAGAAGAACAGGAGGATAAAGATGAGTAAAATTATAGCCATAGCCAATCAAAAAGGTGGAGTTGGTAAAACAACAACTACTTTTTCTTTAGGTGTAGCTCTTAGTAAAGAGGGCAAAAAGGTTTTACTTATTGATGCAGATCCACAGGGAGATTTAACTACTTGTATGGGGTACTATAATCAAGATGAATTGCAGAATACCATTGGAACACTAATGAGTGATACAATACAAGACAAAGAGGTAAATATTGAAGACACAATTCTTCATCATAAAGAGGGAATAGATTTAATTCCATCTAATTTAGATTTATCTGCATTAGAAATGTCATTAGTAAATGCAATGAGTCGAGAATTTACATTAAAGAATTCTATAAGTAGTATAAGAGATAAATACGATTACATTTTGATTGATTGTATGCCAAGTTTAGGAATGATAACAATTAATGCACTAGCTTGTAGTGATAAAGTTATAATTCCAGTTCAAGGCGAGTATTTAGCAGCAAAAGGTATGGGACATTTATTAAAAACAGTTTCAAAGGTTCATAAACAAATAAATCCAAACTTAAAAATTGGAGGAGTATTACTTACTCTTGTCGATAAAAGAACTAATTTGTCGAAACAAGTAAGAGATGCTTTAGAAGAAAATTATGGACAACATATAAAAATATATGATACCGAAATTCCCAAAGCAATAAATACGGCAAAATCAACTTCAACAGGTAAAAGTATATTTGAATTTGATAAAAATAGCTCTGTGGCTAATTCTTATAAGAATTTAGCAAAGGAGGTTTTAGACAATGAAAGAGCAAAGACAAGAAATGAAACTTCCAAAGTTAGATGATTTATTTACTACTCAAGAAGAACGAGATTATGCAGTAGCAGAAAAAGTTCAAGAAATAGATATAAGTTGTATTTCTGATTTTCCTGACCATCCTTTCAAAGTTAATGATGATGACAAAATGAAAGAAATGGTTAAAAGTATAAAGGAATATGGAGTAATACTTCCGGTTATTGTTAGACCAAAGGAAGATGGAACTTATGAAATGATTTCAGGACATAGAAGAAAAAGAGCTTGTGAACTTGCAGGAGTAAAACAAATAAGATGTATTGTTAAGAATTTATCTGATGATGAGGCTACTATTTTAATGGTAGATAGTAATATTCAAAGAGAAGAAATACTACCATCAGAAAAAGCATTTGCATATAAAATGAAGTTAGATGCTATGAAACATCAAGGAAAGAAAATAGATATTGATGAAGAAGAAACTTCGACACCAATGGTGGCAAAGTTAAGAACTGATGAAATATTAGGAGAAGAAGTTGGCGAAAGCAGAGAAAATATAAGAAGATATATAAGACTTACTAAACTAATACCCGAATTATTGGAAGAAGTTGATAATAAGCGAATTGCTTTTAGACCTGCTGTTGAACTTTCTTATTTATCAGAGGAAAATCAATATGTAGTATTAAATAAACTTGAATATGATGAAGTATCTCCAAGTTTAAGTCAAGCAATAATTCTAAAAAAGATGGAACAAGAAGGAACTATTACTGAAGAAAAGATAGAAGAATTACTTGATAAGGAAAAGCCAAATCAAAAAGAATTTATAAAAATACACAATGAAAGAATTGATAAGTATATACCAACAAAGGTTAAAGAAACAGGAAATGTGGAGGACTTTATAATTTTGTGTGTCCAAGAACATAATAAAAGAGAAAGATTAAAACAAGAAAGAGATGCAAGATAGATGTATGACATTTGTACGACCACATTACAAAGTTTTCCCTTACAATCCCTTATAAATACATACTATAATACATACTAAAAGAGTAATATTATATATAAATAATTTGCATATTTGTTATTATAATTATATGCTCCTATAATTAAGTTAAAGGAGATGGTAAATTATGAAAAAAATTATAATAATTTTAATAGTAACACTTATAACTTTTGTAGGAGGAAATATTGATACAAATAACGATAAATTAAATCAAAATGAGTATGTAAAAAAAGATGTTGAAATAGAGGATACATTACCTGAAAATGTCATAATTACACCTGAAGAAAATGAAACAATTTTTGAAGAAGAAAAACAAAAAAGTGTTGAAAATAATGCAACTAAAGAAGAACAAATTAGTGCAGAAAGTAGTACAATAACTTCAACACAAAAAGAAGAAATAGTTGAACAACCTATAAAACAGAAAGTTCAAAAATTAGAAAAACAAGAAAAAGTATCACAGCCAAAGGAAGAACCTAAAGTTGTAGAAACAAAACCTGAACCTGTAAAAGAAATTGAACCTGTTACTCCAAAATGTAGTGGTAATAAACATGGTGTTGATGTTGGCAATTCTAATAAGTGGTTTAATACTGAACAAGAGGCAATAAATTATTATGATGAGCTAATAAAAAAATGGGGAGAAAAATGGGAGAGTTTTGAAATAGATTCAGAAACTTATGATAAGAATTGTCCATGTGGATATGAATTATGGACATGTCCGTTTTGTGAAAAATGGACTATAAATTTTTATTATAGATAAAATAACTATGGACATAAGAGCAAGTTATTAACTTGTTCTTTTTTTATGTCAAAAATTAAGAAAGAATGGAGGAAATAGAGATGATAAAAACATCTAAATTGAAAAAAGTAATAGCAATTTTTATGCTTATAGCATTATTTATAAGTAATGTACAACCAATATTTGCTGCATCAGGAAGTGGAACATGGTCTGGAGGTCAATTTGCATCATATATGAAAACAACTGATAATGCAAATTCTGAATATGGTGTACTAATAAGAAATATGATAAATACAAGTACAGGAGAAAGAAGAACTGTGTTTTGTGCTGAACATGGAGTAGATTTTACAACAAGCACAGCATATAATGGACAATATTATACACCAACTAATCCTACAATAAGAAAGGCTTGTAAAGTAGCATATTTAGGATGGTATTCTAAACATGGAAATTATGTAGTAGATGGTGGAATAGCAGCACCTGATATGATGGGAGTAAAACAAGATTATGTATTTACTCAACAATATATTTGGGAAATATTAGGACAAAGCAGTGCTAGATTTGTTAATTCAACATATCAAGCAGACTATGTTAATTTTAAGAATAATATAGAAAATCAAATTGCAGAAATAGAAAGAAGACCAAGTTTTGATGGTACAACAATTACAATTCAAGCAGGAGAAAGCAAGACAATAAATGATGAATATGGAGTTTTTGCAAAATATGAAAGTGTAAATAAAACACAAGATGGAATTACATTTACACACAATAAAGGAGAAAATTCTTTAACAATTTCAGTAGATGAGAATACAAATCTTGAGAACTATAACATTTCTGATTCAACTTTCAAATCATGGGGACTTGTTAAGGAAGACACACAGGATCATGATACAATGATTTATTTTGAATTTAGAGATGGTGTTCAAAATCAATTATATTCAATGCATTATAATGATCCAGTAACATTAAAAATGTCATTAAACATAGAAACATTTGGAAAAATAGAGCTTCAAAAATTAAATACAAATGGAGATTTAGTAGATGGAGCTGTGTTTAATGTTAGAGGTCCAAATGGATATAATCAAGATATCAAAGTTGCTAATGGTAGAATTACTATTGAAAAACTAAAGAAAGGAATATATACAATAGTTGAAAAGTCAGTTCCTTATGGATATTTAATTGATACAAAAGCTTATGATGTTGAAGTTAAAGTAAATCAAACTGCAACAAAAGCAGTAGTTAATGAAGAACCAACAGGAGAGATAAAAGTTTATAAAACTGATGATTATAATAACAAACTAAAAGATGCAGAAATTTCTCTTTATGCTAGAGAAAACATTACAAATGTTGCAGGAACGATTACATGGTATCATAAAGGAGATTTTGTAGCAAAAGCAACAACTGATGCAGACGGAATGGTAAAATTCTCTAATTTACATTTAGGAAAATATTATGTGAAAGAAACAAAAGCTCCTGAAGGATATTTATTAAATACAAAAGAATTTGATGCAGAATTAAAATATAAAGATGAAACAACTAAAGTTATATACTTAAATATTGAAGGAGTAATTGATGAAGAACCTACAGGTACTATTTCAATTATTAAAAAAGATTCTGAAACAGGTTCTGTACCACAAGGAGATGCAATATTTACAGGTGCAGTATATAAAGTTTATGCTAAAGAAGATATATATAATAAAGCAAAAACTAAAAGATTTTATTCTAATGGAGATTTAGTTGCAACAAGAACAATGAGTGAAAATGGAACTACTGAAGACATAACAAATCTTCCTTTAGGAAAATATATTGTAAAAGAAGAAACAGCATCATTAGGATATATGGTTGATACAAAAACTTATGAAGTTAACTTGGTATATAAAGACCAATATGAAAAAATTATTTCTAATACAACAACAAGTTTAGAAAAAGTTAAGAAAATGGGAGTCCATATTTTCAAATCAGGTATAAAAGTAAATTCAGGAGAAACACCGGGACTTGAAGGTGTAGAGTTTACTATTAAATTAAATTCTGCAGTAGAAAAAGCATACAAACAAGGATATACTTATGCAGAAGTATGGAATGGCATAGATGAAAATGGTAATAGAGTAAATGTAGATAAAAACAGAGTATCAAAAGCTCAAGAAATAGCACCAACTTATGAAGTAATTAAAACTGATGCAGATGGTAATGCATACACTCAAAATAATCTTCCTTATGGAAAGTATATTGTAAAAGAAACTCTTACACCAGCTGATTATGAAACAGCAGCAGATTTTACATTTTCTATTACAGATGATGAAACTGAAATAAAAGAAATACCAAAGAAAACAAAACACATAGTTGTAAATAACGAACAAACAGAAGCATATATTAAGTTAATAAAAAAGGATTTGAAAACTGGAAAAAATGTTACACTAAATTCTACAACATTTGAAATAAAAGCAGCAAAAGACATTTATGATCGTGCTACTAAGAAAATATTATTCAAAAAAGGAGAGGCTATATCTCAAAAAATAGGAAGTACAACATATACATCATTTACTACAAATGCAGATAATATTGTTGTGCCTGACAATTCATATAATACAACAAATGATAATAAATCAGAGGTTACAACACCTTTGAAATTACCTGTTGGAAGTTATGAAATAACAGAGATAAAAGTTCCAAATGGATTTTTACAATTAGATAGTCCAATTACTTTTGAAATAAAAAATATAAAAGATTATGATAATGATAAAGATGGCGATTATATTAAAGAAGTAATTGTAAAAAATGAAAAGCCAACAGGAACTATTAAATTAGATAAATCAATAGCAATTAGAGAAAATGTAGATACATCATTAATAGATACATCTGATTTATCAGGAATTGAATTTAGACTTACTGCTAAAGAAGATATCATAGACATGTCTGATGGTAGTGTAATTTATAGTAAAGGTCAAGAAATAAATAAATATAATCTAACTAAAGATGGAAAACTAACAATTTCAGAACTTCCAATGGGAACTTATGAGATACAAGAAACTAAAACATTGGATGGACTTGTATTAAATAAAAATAAATATGAAGTTAAATTTACACAAAAAGATTTAGTAACAAAAGTATATTATGAAGAATTAGATATTTCTAATGATACAACATTAGTTGATTTTTCAAAAACTGATGTTACAGGAGATAAAGAACTCGTAGGAGCAAAATTACAAGTTCTTGATACTGATGGCAATGTAATAGACGAATGGATTTCAACAGAGAAGACACATAAAATAGAAGGACTAAAAGTAGGAGAGAATTACATACTAAAAGAAGAAATAGCACCAGAGGGTTATGTAATTTCAACTGAAATTACATTTTCTATTAAAGATACTAATGAAATTCAAAAAGTAAATATGAAGGATAAAGTAGTTGAAATATCAAAAGAAGATATTTCAGGAAAAGAAATTGAAGGAGCAAAATTACAAGTTCTTGATACTGATGGCAATGTAATAGACGAATGGATTTCATCAGAAAAGGCACATAGAGTTAATGGACTTGAGGAAAATAAAAAATATAAATTACATGAAGAATTATCAGTAGGAAACTTTGTAAAAGCAACTGACATAGAATTTGAAGTAACAGCAGATAAAGAAACACAAAAATTAACAATGATAGACAAACTTGTAGAAATAACAAAAACCGACCTTACAAATGGAGAAGAATTAGAAGGTGCAGAACTTGAAGTTGTAGATGAAGATGGAAATGTAATAGACAAATGGATTTCAGAAAAAGCACCACATCAAGTAAAAGGATTAGAAGAAGGAAAAACTTATATTCTAAAAGAAACTACTGCTCCTTATGGTTATGAAGTTACTGAAGAAATAACATTTGTTGTTACAACTGATAAAGAAACACAAAAAGTAGAAATGAAGGATATGCCTATATTAAAAAATGTTAAAGTTATAAAAGTAGATAGTAAAACAAAAGAAACTATTAAAGATAAATTTGCATTTGCTATATATGAAGATCCTGAATGTACTAAATTGATAAAAGAAGTAAATTCAAATAAGGAAGATGGAACAGCATTATTTGAAGAATTAAGATATGGTGTTTATTATATAAAAGAAACAAAAGCTCCAAAAGGATATGAATTATCTACTAGAATTGTAAAAGTAGAAATAAATGACAAAGGAATTTTTGTTGATGATAATAAAGTAGAAGAAAAAGATAATACAATAGAATTTTCTTTTGAAAATACTAAAATAGAAGTTCCAAAAACAGGAGATGAAAGTAATATAAAACTAATAGGTGGAATAGTTTTATTATCACTATTAGGAATTGCTTATATTATTATTCGTAACCACAATAAAAACAAACAAAATTAGACAAAATTAGACAAAACTTGACACTTGTAAAATATTGATTTTTAGCCTCTTGAACTATATAATTTATATATGGACAGGAGGAAATAAGTTGCAACACGATAAATTGATACAAAAAATAGAAAGTTACATCAATATTATATTATTTGTTTTAGAAGAAAAAGAATATAGAGAATATATAAAAAGTAATCCTTTACTAAAAAAATATGATTCTTTAATGGAAAATTTTGAAGAAGATAATATTCCATTAGATTTACTAGAACAAATCTATATAATAGTTAAGAAAAAAGTTGAAACTTTTTAGCAGTAGAGAGCTAGATAATAAAAATATCTAGCTCTTTTATTGTGCTTAAAACTGGAGGTGTAAAAATGCCTAGAAAGGAAAATTCAAGATATAAAACATTAATGAAACTATTTGAAATTGGAAAAGGAGATGAAACCTCTATTTCAAAATTACAAATAGAAGATTTAGAAACAATAACAGAAGATAAGGATGTTCAAAATATTATCTTATTGAGAAAATATGTAAAAGAAAGAAATACATTAGAATACTTAAAAGATGACAATGAACAGATAAAAAAAGAAGAACGAAAGGAGGATAACTAATGCCTAATAAATATCAATTAATCAACGATATGGCAAGAGAAACATTAAAAGATATTACATCTAAACCTGAAGAGTGGGTAAAATTTCTTAATACTGCAAGTAGTAACTACAAATACGATTTTAATGAGCAAGTTTTAATATATGCACAAAAACCTGATGCAACTGCTTGTGCTGAAATAGAAATTTGGAATAAAAGATTAAAAAGATGGGTTACTAAAGGTGCAAAAGGTATTGCTCTTATTTCTTTACAAGATGGAAGGAATATCATAAGACATGTTTTTGATATATCTGATACTTATAGTGGAATAAATAAAGAACTAAAATTATGGGAAGTTAAAGAATCATATCATAATGGAATAATTGAAACATTAGAAAATAGTTTTGGTAATTTAATTATAAAAGAGAATTTATCAGAGGCTATATATTCAGCAACTCAAAATTTAGTAGAAGATAATTTTAATGATTATTTGAGAGAACTTAAAGAAGTTATACAATATAGTTCATTGAAAGATTTAGAAGAAAATGAAGTTGATGGTGCATTTATAACATTACTTACAAACTCTATTACATATATGGTAATGAAAAGATGTGGGCTAGATCCATCTACGGAATTTAATGCAGAAACATTTAATCAAATAACAAATTTTGATACAAGACAAGTTATTTCAAGATTAGGTGCTGCAATTAGTGATATTGCTGAACAAGAATTACGAGAAATATATTCTACTGTCTTAAATATAGAAAAATCTATAAATAATAAAAATTACACATTTGTTAAAAATAATAATAGAGAGTATCATAAAATTAAAGATAATGAAAGGAGAAGTGAAAATTATGATAGAAGTAACTTACAAGCAGATGGGAGATTATCAAGTACCACAAGTAGCATTACCAAAAACGAAGAACTTACCACAGGGAAAATACTCAAGAATGAGGTTGGCATTTTTGAAAGAACACAAAAAAGGACTTTACACAGAGCTAATGATGGATGGCAAAATGGAAGAACATTTAGGAGAGATAGAACAAACAGCTCAAAAGAGAGTGAAACAGATAGTCAAACAATTAGCAGAGAAGTTCAAAGTGAACGAAGAGATGAAAGCCAACAATCAAATGGAATGGGTGGGACAAATGAATTCACTCAAGAACCAAGCAGAAGAAATAGTAATGCAGGAACTAATTTACAATTAAATTTATTCTCTGATAGCTATGTACCACCAATTAAAGAATTACCAAGTGTAGCTGAACAAATTGAAAATATCGAGACTCAAGCAGAAGTAGAAAATACTCCTGCTTTTTCTTTTAGTCAAGAAATGATAGATAAAGCATTACAGAGTGGGACAGGACATCAAAATGGAAAATTTAGAGTGTATAGATTATATCAAGAAACATTTTCCTCAAAAGAAAGGCAGGAATTTCTAAAAAGGGAGTTTAACTATTATGGAACTAATGGTGTAAAAGGACTAGATAGTATATGGATTGAATATAGCCCAAGTAAAGGTCTAAAACTTTCTAAAAGAGATGTTGAAGATACAATGCAAATAAATTGGAATACTATTGAAAAACGAATTGGCGAACTTATTTCATTAGATAGATATTTTGTTGACAATGAAAAAGAAGAATATCAGCATTGGCTTGATAATGATTATGAAAGTGAAAAGTGGATGTTTGATAAAATATTCAAAGAGGAAAAAACGAATGAAAATGAAGAAATTGATATTCAAAATATAGATAAGAATTATAAATTGAAGAATGGCAATTATTTTCACTTTCATACCAATGAAGAAGGTTATTATTATGAAATATATGATAAGTTTGGAGTTGAGCAAGATGGAGGATTGTTAGAATATTCTGATAATGAAGAAAATGAAACATTAATGAGCATTAGAAAAAGACTTGCAGATTTTACTGATATTGAAGAACTTACAGATGTAAATATTGAGGAAGTTTCACAAGATGATATGGATTATATAACAAGTGGTCAAAAATCAGAAAATATTGATGAAGAAATTAAGCAAGTTGTTATAAATAATGCAATAGATTCAACAAACAATCTAAAAGAAGATAAAACTGAATTTGAAATAGGACAAATTATTTATTTAGAAAATGATAGAAAATATAAAGTTGAAGCATACAATAAAGAATATGACCAAATTGTATTGATGGATATGACAATGTATGAACAAGCCCATTATCCAATGACTAGAAATGAAAGCTATTTACGAGCATTAAATTTATATAATAATAATCCTAGAAACTTTGCAAAAGAAAATATAGAAGAAGTTATTGTAGAAACAGAACCTAAAATTAAACAAGACAAAATAAATTATCATATTGATAATAATTCTTTAGGAGAAGGAACTCCAAAAGAAAAAGTTAAAAGAAATATAGAGGCTATAAAATTATTAAAAGAACTTGAAGATGATAAAAGACTTGCAAATCAAGAAGAACAAGAAATACTTTCACAATATGTAGGTTGGGGTGGACTTCCTGATGTATTTGATGAGAAAAAAGATAATTGGTCGCAAGAATATAACGAATTAAAATCATTACTAACACCTGAAGAATATAGTTCAGCAAGAGCAAGTACACTAACATCTTTTTACACACCACCTATTGTTATAAATGCAATATATAAAGCAATTCAAAATATGGGAGCTGAAGAAGTAAATATATTAGAGCCAAGCTGTGGAACAGGAAATTTTTTAGGAATGTTGCCACAAGATATGCAGAAATCTAAACTTTATGGAGTTGAACTAGATAGTATTAGTGGAAGAATTGCAAAGCAGTTATATCAAAATGCAAATATTAAAGTACAAGGATATGAAAAAGCCGATTTACCTGATTCTTTTTATGATGTTGCTATTGGAAATGTGCCTTTTGGAGATTTCAAAGTAAATGATAAAAGATATGATAAGAATAATTTTCTTATACATGATTATTTCTTTGCAAAGACTTTAGATAAAGTAAGACCGGGAGGAGTAATTGCATTTATAACATCAAAAGGTACAATGGATAAAGCAAGTTCTGATGTTAGAAAGTATATAGCACAAAGAGCAGACTTACTTGGTGCAATTAGATTACCTGATAATACATTTACTAAAAATGCAGGAACGAAAGTTACTTCAGATATTATCTTTTTACAAAAGAGAGAGAACTTAACAGACATTATGCCTGACTGGGTATATTTAGATCAAGACGAAAATAATATCACAATGAATAAATATTTTGTGGACAATCCTAACATGATTTTAGGAAAAATGGAGATGGAGAGTACACAATATGGTTTTGACTCTAGTTGTAAAGCGATAGATGGAGAAAATTTAGAAGATAGGTTAAATGATGCAATTATTAACATTCGTGGAGAAATACAAGCAACATCTATTGAGAATGAAATAGAAACAGAAGATACATCTATTCCTGCAACTCCTGATGTAAAGAATTTTTCTTATGCAATAGTAGATAATAAATTATACTTTAGAGAAAATTCAAGAATGCTTTTACAAGATGATTTACCATTAACTAATCAAAATAGAATAAGAGGTTTAATATCATTAAGAGAACAAGTTAGAGAACTTATAGATTTTCAAATGAATGATTATTCAGATGGAGATATTTATTTAGCACAAGCTAAACTTAATCAATTATATGATAAATTTACTAAAGAATATGGTTTAATCAATTCAAGAGCAAATGAAAATGCTTTTTCTAATGATAGTAGTTATTTCTTATTATGCTCACTTGAAAAACTAGATGGAGAGGGCAAATTTATTGGAAAAGCAGATATGTTCACAAAAAGAACTATCAAAGCAAAAAAGGAAGTAAAAGAAGTAGATACATCAGATGAAGCTCTTATTTTATCAATTCAAGAAAAAGCAAAAGTTGATTTAGATTATATGTCTGAACTAACAGGAAAAGATAAAGAAACAATTATAAACGAGCTAAAAGGAGTAATATTCAAAGTTCCAATAGAAGAAATATATGTAACTGCCGATGAATATTTATCAGGTAATGTTAGAGAAAAATTAAAAATAGCAGAAAGTCAGTTAAATGAACATCCTGAATATCAAATAAATATAGATAATCTAAAAGAAGTTATACCACAAGACTTAACTGCAAGTGAAATAGGAATTAAATTAGGTTCAACATGGATACCACCTGAAGTAATAAGACAATTTATATTTGAACTATTAGATACGCCTAGATATAGCCAATGGGATATTAAAGTAAGATATTCTAATATAACTGCTGAATGGTATATTGAAAACAAAAGCTCTGATAGAGATAATGTCAAAGCATATTCCGTATATGGAACTCCTAGAATAAATGCTTATAAAATAATAGAGCAAACATTAAATCTTAAAGATGTAAAAATATTTGATACAATTATTGATGAAGATGGCAGAAAACAAAGAGTTCTAAATAGAAAAGAAACTGCTATTGCAAGTGCAAAGCAAGATACGATTAAGGAAGAATTCTTGAATTGGGTATGGGAAGATCCTGATAGAAGAAATAAACTTGTAAGACTTTATAATGATAAGTTTAATTCTATAAGACCTAGAGAGTATGATGGTTCTCATATTGATTTTGTTGGAATGAATCCTGAAATAAAATTACGACCTCATCAATTAAATGCTATTGCTCATGTTCTATATGGCAATAATGTTTTATTAGCTCACGAAGTTGGAGCAGGAAAAACTTTTGAGATGGTTGCAGCTGCTATGGAAAGTAAAAGACTTGGACTATGTAACAAGTCTTTATTTGTTGTACCAAATCATATTATAGAACAATTTGCTAGTGAATTTTTGCAATTGTATCCATCTGCAAATATTTTAGTTGCTACTAAAAAAGACTTTGAAACTAAAAATAGAAAGAAGTTTTGTAGTAGAATAGCAACAGGAGATTTTGATGCAGTAATTATAGGACATTCACAATTTGAACGAATACCAATGAGTATAGAAAGGCAACAACAATTATTACAAGAACAAATTGATGATATAACAAGAGGAATTGCCGATGTAAAATCAAATCGTGGAGAAAACTATACTATAAAACAGATGGAAAAAACAAAAAGAACATTAGAAACAAGGCTTGAAAAACTTAATAAGCAAGAAAGAAAAGATGATGTTGTTACATTTGAAGAACTTGGTGTTGATAAATTGTTCGTAGATGAGGCTCATAATTACAAGAACTTGTTTTTATATACAAAAATGAGAAATGTTGGAGGTCTAGCTCAAACAGAGGCTCAAAAAAGTTCTGATTTATTTATGAAATGTCGTTACCTTGATGAAATAACAGGAGGAAAAGGCACAGTCTTTGCAACTGGAACTCCAGTAAGTAATTCGATGGCAGAACTTTATACAATGCAAAGATATTTGCAATATGGAGAATTAAGGCAAAATGAACTAGAACATTTTGATAATTGGGCTAGTACATTTGGAGAAACGGTAACTGCAATAGAACTTGCACCTGAAGGAACAGGTTACAGAGCTAAAACAAGATTTGCAAAATTTCATAATCTTCCTGAACTTATGGCAATGTTTAAGGA